>NZ_JBDNJQ010000110.1:0-28053 GCF_051172895.1 Nostoc sp. CALU 1950
GAAGTCGGGGATCTGGACATCGCGCATTTTCACAACTCATTTAGGATTGCTATATTTAGTGGGGATGCAAAAACGCCGTTTATTAAGACGCTAGCGGACTAGCTATCCACCCCTCGTACAGAATTAATTCATGCTGAATTCTGACTCCTGACTACTGACTCCTGAATTCTGTTTCTATAAAGCCCTCAAATGACGGCTTCGCACCCGTTCAGCACTACCAGTAGGAATCGCAGCAATTAATTTTTGCGTGTACTCCTCTTTGGGTTCCAGGTAGATGCTTTCGGCTGTGCCTTCTTCAACAATTTGACCGCGATTCATGACTAAAATGCGATCGCTCATAAATTTCACCACACTCAAATCGTGAGAAATAAAAATATAAGTAAGTTGAAAGTCTGACTGTAATTCTTTGAGAAGATTTAATACCTGCGCCTGTACCGAAACATCCAGTGCTGAAACTGATTCATCGCAGATGATAAACTTAGGATTTAATGCCAAAGAACGGGCTATGCAAATCCGTTGGCGTTGACCACCAGAAAACTGATGAGGATAGCGGTTAATCGCATCTGCACTCAACCCTACCCTTTCTAAAAGTTCAGCTACTCGTTGGCGTCGTTGTTGCTTTGTCTTCCCAACGCCGTGAATTATCAACGGTTCCATCACCGCGTCCCCAACCTTCATCCGGGGATCGAGGGAACTAAAAGGATTTTGGAAAACTATTTGCATTTCCCGCCGCAGTTTTTGCAACGGTTCTCCTTTGAGGGTAGTAATATCTTGTTTCTCAAAGATAATCTGACCACTCATCGGTTCAATTAATCGCAGCAAGGTTCTACCAAGGGTGGTTTTACCGCAACCAGATTCTCCCACCAAACCTAATGTTTCCCCTGGTTTAACATCAAAGGAAACGCCATTCACTGCCATGTTGTAGCGTTTTGTCCCACCAAACACCCCGCGCACGGGAAAACCAACTTTCAGGTTGCGGATTTGCAGTAGGGGTTCTTTCTCATTGAAGTTTGCTAATCTTGCAGCAATCTCTTCAGTGGTGACTTCTGTAGGTTGTGCGGGTTCTTTCGCCTGAATTACTATTTGTCCCGTCGTTGTCTCTTCTGCACTCATGTAGTCAGAAACGGTGAGTAATTTTTGGGGACGGCGGTTAAGTGTGGGGCGACAAGCTATCAAACCTTTAGTATATGGATGCTGGGGACTGCTGAAAATTTGCCCAGAAGTACCAGATTCGACAACTTTGCCTCTATACATCACTGCTACTTCGTCAGCAATTTCTGAAATTAGCCCCAAGTCGTGAGTGATGAAAATCATTGCCATGTCACGGGTTTGTTGCAATTCTCGCATTAACTCCAAAATAGTTGCTTGCACCGTCACATCTAAAGCTGTGGTTGGTTCATCAGCAATTAAGATTAATGGGTTGCAAGAAATTGCCATTGCAATCATCACCCGTTGCAACTGACCCCCAGAAAGTTCATGGGGGTAGCGTTCCAGCATGGCTTCTTTGTGTTCTTTAACCAACTGTGCCAACTTTGATGGTTCTAGTTTCGATGAAGTTTCGGTATACTGCTGCTGTATCTCTTCATCACTCGGTAGAAGTTTTACCTCTTGTAAACCTGCGATCGCAATTTGTCGGGCTTGGGCTGCTGACACATTTTGATGCCGCATGATCGCTTCTGTTAGCTGAAACCCAATGTTATAAACTGGATTGAGCGAACTCATAGGTTCTTGAAAAATCATGGCGATGTCGCCACCCCGGTGTAGCTGCATTTGCTCAGGAGGCAATTTTACCAAATCTATAGGGTTGGCGTTCTCTTGAGGACGAAACCAGATTTCACCGCCAGTAACTATACCGGGAGTCTGCAACAAACCCATCACAGCTAGGGCTGTCACTGATTTACCACTTCCAGATTCTCCTACTATTCCTAGAGTTTCACCTCGATGCAACCCAAAAGAAATACCATCCAAAGCTCTGACAGTATTGCCATCACTGGGAAATTCAACTTGTAGATTGCGAACCTCTAGGACAGTTTCTCTCATAGGAGTTGTTTATGAATATTAACTTAAAATTATTTGGATTTTAACAATAGTTTTAATGTATATGTCGGTAAATTTGGTTTTTACCCACAATTGACATTACATACCTCCACAATATACACGCATTTGTAATGTCGAACTGCTTCTGATTTTTGATCGCTAGACTCGAAATAGCTCAATCACTGTCGGCTTAGTCACTTTCCCCATTGCGTTGCGCGGTAATTCTTCAACTAGCAAAATTTGGGTTGGAACTTTATAAACCGCCAATCGCTCTTTTGCCCAACTCCTAAAAGATTCTAATGTTAAAGGTTCTGAACCTTGCAATACTAATGCTGCACAGACGCGTTCACCCCACTCTGGATCGGCAACCCCAACCACTGCACATTCCTGAATATCTGGATGCGATCGCAATACTTCTTCAATTTCTAAAGCTGAAACTTTATACCCTCCCGTTTTGATGATATCCACACTCATCCGTCCCAGAATTCGGTAGTTGCCGTTCTCAACTACAGCAGTATCTCCAGTACGGAACCAACTAGCTTGGAAAGCTTTGGCGGTTGCTTGGGGGTTTTGCCAATATTCTAAAAACACTCCGGGGCTTTTAACTTGAATCTCTCCTGGTGTTCCGGCTGGAACTAACTCCCCGTTCTCATCCACTAATCTCACTTCAACTTCAGGTAGTGGCTTTCCCACATATCCAGACAACCGTTCACCGTGTAAAGGGTTCGATAACGCCATACCGATTTCCGTCATCCCATAGCGCTCAAGCAGAAAATGGCCGCTGATGGTTTGCCACTTTTCTAAAACTTGAACTGGTAATGCTGCCGAGCCAGAAACCATCAGGCGCATTTTAGCACAGCCTTCTGACATACTTTTTTGGCGTTCCTTAGAAGCAGTTTCCCAAGCAGCAATCAGCTTTACATAAATTGTTGGTACTGCCATAAATAGGGTTAAGTCACCGTCACAAATTCGGTTCCAAACGGTTTGGGCGTCAAACTTGCTTAACATTTGGCACTCCGCGCCAGCCCATAAAGCACAAGTCAGTACGTTAATAATTCCATGAATATGATGTAGTGGCAGTATATGTAAAATGCGATCATCCGATGTCCATTCCCAAGCGGTTATTAAGCTAGTCACTTGCGCTTGAATATTTTGATGGGTTGTAACTACACCCTTCGGTTTACCTGTTGTACCGCTGGTGTAGAGAATTAAGGCGCGTCTAGTGATATCTATCTCTGGGAGGCGATCAATATTAGATGGGAGAGTTTCTGAGGTGAGGATAAATCGCAAATTGTATTCTTGGGCGAGCGAACGCAGTATACCCTCAAAATTAGGATGAGCAACAATAATCGATGCTCCAGAATTGGCAATTACATACTCCAATTCTGGGCGTGGATGGGAAACACACAGAGGTACAGCTATGCCACCAGCCCGCCAAATCCCCCATAGAGTCGCTACATATTCAAACCCAGGCGGGATGAGAAAGGCAACTCGCTGCTCCTGTAAATCTTCTGTATTCTGAAGAAGGCTTGTTGCTATTTGACTGGAAGTGTTGAGCAAATCCCGATAAGTAAATGCTCCATCTGTTGTATCAATCGCTGTTTTCTCGTTGTGTTCTTCAGCACGAATAATCAATGGTAGATTCACGTTTTTTACCGATTGAGGGTTGATTCAGTCTACTGAAAGAAAGCATATAGCAATCCCAAACAAGATGTAAATTTTACTATTCCCTATTCCCTTCCTCTACAACCAACGTTGTTTTTTCGCATAAGCAATACTACAAATCACAATTAATACCATCATGCATATCACAGCAGGATAAGCCCAAGGTTGCTCTAATTCCGGCATATATTTGAAGTTCATACCATAGAAACCAGACATGAAAGTTATTGGTAAGAATATGGTAGAGAGGATAGTCAGACGATTAATTCGTTCACCAGTTTTGCTAGCAATATTATCGCGTTGAATTTCCATTAATTCTGACATCCAGGCTCTCAGAGATTGATATTCTTGCCAGAGTTTATCAACCTGATGAACTAATTCTTGATTGAAGAGTTCTTTCACTGGCTGGGTGATCCATTGGAAATCTTCGTTATTCATCATAGCCATAAGTAACTTGATGCTTTGAAAATTACGGCGTCCTGAACGAGTAGATTGCCTCATTGTGGCAATTTTTTTGTACGTTGATTCATCACCCAAATTATCTAAAACTTCATCTTCTAAATCATCAAGTTTTCTAGAAATATAATCAAATACATTATCATAATTATTCAAAACATATTTAAAAATCAGATAAAAAAGATAGTCAATTCCCAAACTTGGTATATCTGGAGTTCGCTTTTGCAAATTATTTGCTAGATTGCTTAAAATTTTTAGTTCAGTGATTTCAAAAGTGATAATAAAATTATTTCCAACCACAATATTGCCACAGGCAACCTCAAATTCATTATTTTTGATTTGAGTAGTTAGAATTTCATAGCTGTCAAATAAACAATCTTCTACATCTTCGTCAATTCCTACAGAGGAATGGTTAAAAATCATCTCAACACGATATGGGTTCAGTCCAAAATGCTTGACAATTCTGGCGGTTCCGGTGCGATCGCGGAAGTGGATACAGCGCAACCAAATATTCTGAGAACCATCAATTCTTTCCAGTACTTTATCGACATCATTGCTAGTGAATAACTCCAGGTTTTCTGGATAAAAAGTGAAGAGAGTTAGCATACAGTAATCCTAGTTGATTCATAACAAAATATGGTAACTCATGTTAAGTATTAAGCATTTAAGTTCTGACTTCATAAGCACTAAAGTGCTTACTACAAACTATATTAAGTCATAGCTAAATCTTTTTATCTTTTCCCAGATTTAGGGCGAGTGGTTGGTGCTGGTGCTGACTTATTTTGCAGAATTGCAATTTCTCTTTGTGCATCTTGATAACTATCTTTCTCTCCTTGCTGTTGGAATAGTTTTGCAGCTTTTTTGAAATCTGCGATCGCTCCTTGTTTGTTTTTCTGCTTGGTGCGAATTATACCCCGGTTATAGTAGGCTAAGGCATTGTTAGCATTAATTGCGATCGCTCGTGAATAATCTTGATTTGCAGCTTTTGTATTTCCCAGTTCGAGATAGGCGTTACCACGGTTGTTGTAAGCTGCTACATTATTAGTATCTAGTTTTAATGCTTCGGTGTAATCTTCAATAGCGCCTTTATAATTTCCGAAAGAAAAACGGTGAATACCTCTGTGGATGTAAGCTGCAATAAATTTAGGATCAATCTCTAAAATAGTGTTGTAATCTTCAGTAGCTTCTACTTTATTTCCCAACTCACTGTAAATATCACCACGATTAAGAAAAGCTTCGATATATTTGGGATTGATGTTGATTGCATCTGCGTAATCTTTAAGTGCTGCATATTGCTGTTTATTAACAGATTGAGTTAAACCCCTTTGATAATAAGCTTTAGCATCACTAGGATTAATTTTAATTATTGCGTCAAAATCTTGGATTGCTGCAAGTCTTTGTTTAAGGCGACGGCGAAGAATACCTCGTTGCAAGTAAGCTTCGGTATACTCAGGCTTGAGAGCGATGGCTTTGCTAAAATCTCCAATTGCTCCTTTATTATCCTTCACTTGAGAACGAGCTAATCCCCGGCCATAGTAAGAGTATGCATTCTCAGAGTTTAACTTAATCGCTTGGGTATAGTCTGCGATCGCTTCTTTGTACTTGCTTAATCCATAAAAAGCAAATCCTCGGTCAAAATAGGCATTAGCATCTTGAGGATTGAGTAAAATTGCTTGGCTAGAGTCTGCTTGTGCTTGCTCATAGTCTCCTAATCGATAATAAGCATCGCCTCGCTTATTATAAGCCAGAGCATTTTGCGGATCTAATTCAATAGCCTGATTGAAATCTTTAACTGCTCCTTCATAGTTTCCTGATTCATATTTATTTACTCCCTGTTGGTATAATGTTTGTTGAGCATCACTTACAGGTTTTGGCAACCTCAATTGCCAAGCTCCAACACCAAGTGTGATACAACCAGCTATCCCCGTCAGAACTAGTAATAATTTTTTATCATCCTGTTTTTGCGGATCTTCAACATTTGTTAATTTTTTTAGATCATCTAAAACTTCGGTTGCATACTGGTAGCGTTTACGATAATCAAAACGCACCATCTTATTAATAATTTTTTCTAACTTTCTGTTAACTTTTAGGTTTTTGGGACGCCAAACTATTTCACCTGTCAGCTTATTTTTCTGACTTTGCAAATTAGATATTTCCTTTGCATTTAAACCTCGAAGTGCTGCGATCGCAACAATACCTAAAGCATATATATTGCTGTTGTATTTGAGGTTGCCGTTAACTTGTTCTATCGGCATATACTCAAGATTGTCAACGGTATTAGTGATGGCTTCATTAAAAGTACCAAAATTAACCAAAACTAACTTTTTATCTGATTCTCTACGAATAATATTTGCTGGTTTAATATCCCGATGAATCACGCCATAGCTATGTGCAATAACCAAAATTTCTAATATTTCGGATAAAAGATTAATTACTTGGTCTTCACTTAGAGGTTGTCCCTGGATAATTTCGTCACTTAAAGAATTACCAGGTATGAATTCTTGGACTATATAGAATTCTTCATTTTCTTCAAAATAAGCAACTAGCTTTTGGATTTTATCGTTTTCCTGTCCTAGTTTTTCTAAAGTTGCTGCTTTACTAGCAAACAAGCGGCTTAGGATTGTTAAAGTTTGGGGATTTTGACTAGGAGGACATAATTGCTTTACTATAAGTTCGCTGCCAGGAAGATTAGTATCTTCAACTAGATAGGTTTTCCCCTTTTCCCCATCATTGAGAACTTTTAGTATCCGGTAATGTCCATCTAGGAAATGACTATTCATCAATATAAATATAGTATTATAAGCTACTTGATTATATTTTACGTGCTATTACTGGTAATGTTTATTTGATAAATATTTATTAAAAAAATCAATGCCATTTTGGCAGGTAAAAGTGTTAATTATTAGCTAATATTGTTCTTGATGAAAAGAATGTTCTGTCGTGTCCGCTTAAAGACTTATCATTAAGACCGCAAAGGGGCAGAGGGGAGTGGTTTGGGTTTTCTGCATAGGTTCGGGAATCATAACTAATTAGCCGGAGATTACAGACTTAATACGGTTACATATTACCAGACTTAAGTAATATTTGTGCATTAAACGAGACTTGAGAAAGTAGATGAATATATAAGGAGGTTATTTTGCTCCTTCTTCAGCAATCCCACTCATGACACCTAATCATAGAATGGGGTAGAAAAATAACAATTTACAGTATCTTGAACCCTATATAGAAGATTGAAAATTAACATCTTTGGGCAAAAAAAAGATTTGGCAGCTACAGCGAAGCGTCAATTGCTCAAGGCGCTGAATCAACGCGACACATCTGCCGTTAAGAACTTGATTACAGAATGGCAAACCATTCTGGGATCAGAAAAGTTAACTAATTTGATTGTTAACGAGGTAATACTTGAATGCGATTCTGACAGCCACAGTTGGTTTTGTCAAATTTTTCTTGGACAAGCCCAATATCAACAGATGGGGGAAAAAGCTCAAATTAACGTCTTTCAAACCTTATTGGGTGCAGGTTTGGAACCTGGCAAAGACTTTAGCTTTGGATCTGATAGCAGGATTATTGTAAGCGATCGCGCCAAGCAAATCTTACTGTGCCAAGTGCCACAGGAGCATCGGGTATCATTTGAAGCACAGTTAGAATCCTTGCTAGCCTTAGATCCAGTTACTACCATCGAACAGGAGTTAGGGTGTGCATTTTTTACCAATTTGACTGAGATTGCCATCCAACAGATACAGGTACTAAGTAATTCCCAAGCAGCGGCTTATCTAGGAGTGCTGTTGGCTGGATTAGTGTCGCGTCATCCTCAACTGAAGGATGCGGACTTTCCGACACGATTTATTTTCAATATTCTTCAAGAACTGTCCGAGGAACGAGCAATGTTAATCTTGAACGATCCAGAGACAAATCCCCAGTTCGATGAAATTATTATCTTTGGGCATTTATTAGCAGCAATGGGAGATAAAGAATATCACCGCATTGCAGACGAAGAGAGTGGTATCAGCCTCGAACAACTCAAAAAACTTGATTTAGTTTGGTGCGGTGAACGCCGACTTTCGGAAATAGTAGCCATGATGGAAAAATGGCATCCCAAAAATAGATAAGTAGGTTGGGATGAAGAGTGCTGAGTGCTGTTAGCGTTAGCGGGGCGTTTAGCCCGTGCTGAGTGCTGAGTTAAAAGATCACGCTACTTGCGGGCGGGGCTTGTACCAAGTACATAAGTGTTGAGTAGTTTTTTACTTACTCAGCACTCTAAGCCGAGGCACTCAGGACTGAGTGTTGTAAATAATTATCTTTGGGATAAGGCAGGGGAAAAAGGGTTTGAGCCTTGTTTACTTTTCTTCATACAGCTTGGTTTTATTGTCCCGACTTATTTAATCAGCAATTCAAAATTTAGTTCTACTAGTATGTCAAATTCATTTTGATGGTTAGAGAGACGCGATAAATCGCCGTCTCTACAGGGAATTTATTCATCAATTATTTATTGACAGACTACTACGCTGGCACTACAAATTTCTCACTACCAGCCAATTCAAAGGCTGCATGAATAGCTTGCAAAGCTTTAACACCTTGCTCTTGGGCCACAACACAACTAATTTTGATTTCTGAGGTGGCAATCATTTGAATATTGATTTGTTGTTGGGCTAAAGCTTCAAACATTTTAGCGGCAACACCTGGTTGTCCGAGCATACCTGCACCGACAATACTCACCTTAGCGATCGCACTATCTAAAACAACTTCACCCCATCCTAACTCTGCCGCTACTTGGGTAAGCATTTTTTTGGCATTTTCCCCGTCTATCCGCGAGACTGTAAAGGCAATATCTCGTCTGGGAACACCATCAATTACCCGACAGCGCTGAGATTGGATAATCATATCAACACTAATATTATGTTGCGCTAATAATCCAAACAATTTTGCCGCCATCCCCGGACGATCTGGCAATTGGCGAATAGCAAGACGCGCTTGGTTCAAATCGAGGGCGACGCCGCGAACGGGAGGACAATTGGGCAGAGGGGCAGAGGGGCGGAGGGGCAGAGGGGAAAAACTTACTGCAACTTCTCCTCTGCTCCCCTGCTCCCCTGCTCCCCTGCTCTCCTGCTCCCCTGCTCCCCTGCTCCCCTGCTCCCCTGCTTCGATCTCAAAGGCGGTGCGGAGTGCTAAGACGGCGCGATCGCATTGGTTGGCATCGACTACGCAACTTACTTTGACTTCGCTGGTGGAAATCATTTGAATATTCACGCCTGCTTCGGCTAAGGTGGCAAACATCTTTGCCGCAACACCAGGACGGCCAATCATTCCTGCGCCTGCGATGCTGACTTTGGCAATGTTATGTTCTACCATTACCTCGGCTTCTTCCGATTTGGGGTTAGATTGACTTCTTAGTGCTGGGGCGATCGCTGTTGCTACTGCTTCTGCCCGTTTTAATATTGGTGTTGTCACCGTAAAGGCAATGTCATTACTGTTGCCTTCATGAACTGACTGAATAATCAAATCTACGTCTACTTTTTGCCGAGAAATTTCGCCAAATAACCTTGCTGCAACACCTGGTTTATCAGGTACGCGCAACAAAGCAACCTTCGCTTGGTCAGTGTCAAATTCTACAGCATCCACTGGACGGGCAATTTCTAGATTGATTAGCGATCGCCCTTGGGGTTTGGCTGATGTCACCCAAGTACCTGGTTGATCCGTCCAACTAGACCTAACTACAAGGGGAACACCATAGTTACGGGCAATTTCCACAGCACGGGGATGCAGTACTTTTGCGCCCAAACTAGCTAATTCCAACATTTCATCGCAGGTGATGGCATCCATCAACTGAGCTTCAGCAACTAAGCGGGGGTCTGTAGTGAGAATACCTGGAACGTCTGTATAAATTTCGCAAAAATTCGCTCTTAATGCGGCTGCGATCGCCACTGCTGATGTGTCGGAACCACCACGACCCAAAGTCGTAATTTCCATCTCTCCGACGCTGGATGTACCTTGAAACCCTGCTACTACAACTACTTTCCCTTCATTTATGTGGCGACTTAGGCGAGTAGTTTCAATATGCAAAATCCGAGCGCGGCTGTGTTCAGCTTCGGTAATAATTCCTACCTGAGCGCCAGTCATGGAAATTGCGGGTTGTCCGAGTTCCTGCAAAGCCATGCTGAGTAAGGCAATGGTTACTTGTTCGCCAGTAGAAAGCAGCATATCCATTTCCCGGCGGTTAGGATTTGGAGAAATTTCAGTAGCTAGTTTGACGAGTCCATCGGTGGTTTTGCCCATTGCCGAAACCACTACGACAAGAGAGTTTCCAGCTTTAACAGTTTTATAAACACGCTGTGCAACAGCTTGAATACGTTCGACTGAACCGACAGATGTACCACCGTATTTCTGAACTATGAGCGCCATAACTTTTTATTTAATCAATTGTGCCTGCTTTCATTAACGCTTCCACCTGGTTAGGAAGCCTTCAAGGCTTATCAGTTATATAGTTTACTAAAAATTGCGTCGAATACCCTATAATAATTGATTATTCAAAAACTACATCTTCGTAGAGTGCTGGCATTGTTTCCTCAAAATCCACGCTATTGAGTCGAAATGATTGATCCTCTGATGTGTAAGATTGTAAAACCCATAACCCTTGCTCATTACGTCGAAAACACTCAACTCGCTGACGTTTGGTATTAATTAAAACATACTCTTGCAGACTTTCCAGTGTTTGATAATCGGCGAATTTGTCGCCTCGGTCAAAGGCTTCGGTAGAATTAGATAAAACTTCGACAATTAAACAGGGAAATCTTTTATAACCTGGCGTTTCTCGATCTCGTTGATCGCAAGTAACCATCACATCGGGATAATAAAAGCGATTCAGGGATTCAATTCTGGCTTTCATGTCAGCGATGTAAACACGACAACCAGAGCCGCGCACATGATTACGGAGGAGAGCGAATAGGTTTCCTGCAATGGTAACGTGTGGATCTAGCGCTCCAGCCATTGCATAGATGTAGCCGTCGATGTATTCATGCTTGATATTGCTCTGTTCCTCCATTTGGAGGTATTCTTCAACGGTGATGTAGTTTTGTTGGGGTGAGGCTATCATAGTTGAAACTTTAATTTAGGAATATGCTTCATTCTAGCGATTGCTTATTATCATCATCTTGATATTCTTTAACTTGCAAAAAGACGCGATTCATCGCGTCTTTACAAATTATCTATTTGTCCCATTCTTTTTTCAGTACTTAGCTAATAGGTAATGTAAACCAGAAAGTTGCCCCTGCATCCAATGCACTGTTTACGCCAATTTCGCCGCCGTGAGCATGGATAATTTGCTTACACAGATACAACCCCAATCCCAAACTTACAGAATTGCGGATACTTGCACCCCGAAAGTAAAGGTCAAAAAGCCGATCGCTTTGTTGTTGACTAATTCCTACGCCGTTATCACTAACAGTACAATAAATTTTGTCATCTTTATGGGTAGCGTTGATTGTCAAAAGCAATTCCGGAGGATTGTGTTTTAGAGCATTGACAATTAAGTTAGAAAAAACTCGCCATAGTTGTGTGGGATCAGCATTCACTAATGGCAAATCTGCGGATACTAGATTTGTCAGCTTGGCTTGATTTTGCTCTAATAATGGCTCTAAATCAGCGATCGCAGCTTCGACAACTGCCAGTAATTGTACGGGTTGACGTTGTAAAACAACACCTTGCATTTCACTGATATGAGTTTCCATCAACGAATTAATTAAGTTCAGTTGGCGATCGCTACTTTGAATCATCCGCTCTAAAATAGAACGTGAAACAGGGATTGGAGATTGGGGATTAGGGATTAGGGATTGGGAAGAGACTTCTTCTATAGTTCCCTCTTGTTTGCCTTGCCCTTGATTCCCAGTCCCCAGTCCCCAGTCCCCAGTCCCCACTCCCTGATTTAGCAAATTTTTCAGCACCATTACAGTACCCAGCACTGGGTTACGTAAGTCGTGGGAAACTGCATGGAAAAATACTCGTAGTTCTTCTTCAGTTTGCTTACGCCGGGTAATGTCTTCAATTAAACCTTCGTAGTAAAGCAATTTTCCCTGTTCGTCACGGACTGCGTAGGCTTTTTCTGAAATCCAGACAATACTCCCATCTCGGCGATAAATTTGAGACTCAAACTCTGAAACGCTGCCATACTTTTCCATCAGGCGCACAAATTCTGCCCGACGGTTTGGATCAACGTACAATTGTTCAATATCAGTGAAATTTGCTGTCACCTCTTCCACTAAAGAGTAGCCATAAATACGGGCTAGAGCGGGATTTGCCGTAATGTAACGTCCATCGGGACTGCTTTGGAAGATTCCTTCAACGGCGTTTTCAAAAATGGTGCGATATTTAGCTTCTGCAACCTTGAGTTTTTGATAGGCAGATTCCAGTTCTTGACGGGCATAAAACTCAGAGCATTGCAGGCGATCGTACAGATAAACACCAATATCACATATAGTACAAAACCAAAAAATGTATAAAATGAACGTTACATTATATATTCCTGGGTGTTCAGGAATCGGTGTTTCTAGTCCAAGTGCCGTATTCACACCAAAATAGTAAAGCAGCACACTCACTTGAGTCAGCAAGTGAAGAATCCAGCAGACGGGCATCAACACAGCTTGGCTCAAGAATAGCAGCGACCAACCGATGGTATCGGGTAGTGCAAAACCTGTAAGAGTTGCAAACAACTGCGATGCTAAACTAATTGACCAAGAAGACCCCAAAAATAATAAATCTGGACGATGACGACCTAACTTAGTTTTATGTAAGGCAAAGCAGACCAGTATACTCAGAAGCATTGCAACATTAATTACAATACGTTGAGTTCTAACTACTTCTGGCAACTGCTGCAACTCTTGAAAAGGAAAAAACAAGCCGTAAATGTCTCGCAAAGTAAAAGACAACAGACAAATCAGCGCCAGCCATAACCATAAACGTAATCTCTGCCACAAAAAATGGTTACGCCAAGCTTTGTAAAGAGTGTTGATTTCATCTGTTGTTGGTGCAGAAAAGGTTTTTCTCCACCAGTTTTGCACTGTTGTAAATGGAGTAGCCATTAGCATCCGAGCAACTTTGCCCATACCTTGAGGGTGTTTCCCTTATTCAATAGACTTCTTGCAGAAGTAGGGAAAAGGGAAAGGGGGGAAAGGGTAAAGGTTTTGTATTTAACCCTTTCCCTTTAACCTTTACCCTTTTCCCACAAGAGTGCAAAAAGCACCTTTGCAAGAGGTTTAATATTGCTATAAATAACACCCTCTCATTTTTTGGTGATTTATGGGCGATTTGTTGCGGATGAAGTTGCCAAAGGTAGTGTAAACCAGAAAGTTAACCCGCGCTTGCGGTTACTAATAACACCGATTTCGCCGCCATGTGCCTTAATAACTTTCCGACAAAGATACATTTTTAAGCCAATGCTTGTAGAGCAACAGTCTTGGGGATCGCGGACATGAAGATCGAAAAGGCGATCGCATTCTACTTTACTCATTCCCACGCCGTCATCTTGAATCTGAGTGCGAATCATTCCCGCCTCAACGGTGGCACTCAGGCTAAAATTTAATCCTGGTGGATTATTTTGCAAGCTATGTGTGATTAAATTTGCCAAAACTTTCTGCAACCGAGTCCCATCTGCCATTACTAACGGTAAATCTGCGGGAACCAAGTTTTTTAGAGTCGCTTGATTTTGTGTAAGTATGGGTTCCAACTGGGCGAATGTGCCTCCCAGTAGGGTGCTAAGTTGCACTGGTTCGAGTTTGATCTCAAGACCTTGTTTTTCACAAGAATTAATTTCTAGCAATGAGTTAATCATTGTTAGTTGGCGATCGTTGCCTTGAATCATCCGCTCGATAATTGAGCGAGATATTGGGATTGGGGATTGGGCATTGGGCATTGGGGATTGGGCATTGGGGATTGGGGATTGGGGATTGAGGATTGAAGATTGGGAGGAGACTTCTTCAATAATTTGTCTTTGTTCACTTTTACCCTGATTCCCAGTCCCCAGTCCCCAGTCCCTAGCCCTCAGCCCCTGATTTAACAAATTCTTCAACACCATCAAGTTACCCATTACCGAAGTTCGTAAATCGTGGGCAACGGTGTGCAAAACTACATCTTTGACGCGATGCAATTTTTCAACTTCTTGCATTTTCTGCTGCAACTGGGCTGTTCGTTCTTCTACTTGGTGTTCTAAATTAGTGTTGAGTTCTGCTAGTTTTTGGCATATCTGGCTTTGCTGAATAGCGATCGCTACTTGTTCTGACATCTGCTGTAATAAATCAATTTCTATCGGCAGCCAATGACGCGAACCTGAGCATTGATTGGCAATTAACGCCCCAAATAATTCATCATCTAGCATAATTGGTACAGCCAAGCTAGCCTTCGTTTGGAATTTTTGACAGTGTGCTTTGACTTTGGGAGATACTGTCATTTGCGTTATGTCTTCAACGACACGCACAAAATTATCTTTTAGTAAATTTCGCACTTCTTTTAGATAAGCTTCATCATTAGTAGACCAACCTGAGACTGATGGATATTTGGGATCTACTGATTCGGCAAGAGTTCTGATTCCTAAATTGGCATTATTTAAACTGATGAAAACTCGATCTGCTTGCAGAAATTGTCTGACTTCCGTGACGGTGGTTTGGAGAATTTGCTCTAAGTTAAGCGAAGACCGAATTCGCACTAGGGTTTCTGCCAACAAGCGATCGCGTTGGGCACAAAGGCGGAATTGTGCTTCTACCTGTTTGCGTTCTGTAATGTCGTGATGCACTGCCAGGATGGAGGGGATACCATCTAAATCAATCACTTCGGCTGAAAGCAGCGTTGTAATGATCTCACCAGACTTTTGCCGAAATTCAAATTCTAAGTTGCGAACAACTCCCGTACCTTGCAACTGCTCTAACAAATTCAGGCGATCGCGATCGTCTACCCAAAGATTTAACTCAAAAGAAGTTTTACCAATCGCCTCATCTCGCTCATAACCTGAAAGTTTTACAAAACTGTCGTTAACTTCGATGAAGCGTCCTTCTTGTAGCGTACTAATGGTAATTGAATCGGGGCTGCAACTAAAAGCTTTAGCAAATTTTTGGGCAAGATTTTGTAAAGCGACTTCTCCCTGTTTCTGATCTGTGATATCTCGGACAATTGCTAGTACCTCATCTTGACCACTCACGACCAACCGCGCTTCATAATTTCTGATTCCCAAAGGCGTTGGTAGCTGATATTCGCAAGTTTGTAAAGTTCCAGAATCTAAAGTTTTAGCGATCGCTACTTGGCTAATCGCGGCAACATCACTAGGCAATAACTCTTGCACATGTTTTCCAACTATTTCTTCTCTCGAAAGAGTGACATTTGCTCCTTCACTTTTCAAATCTAAATACTCGCCATCGCGGCTGATGCGAAACATCAAATCGGGGATAGCATCCAAAATTGCTTTATACCGCGCCTCACTTTCTTGCAATTTTTCTTCGGCTTGTTTCCGGTCTGTAATATCCATGACCAAGCCATTCCAAAGAAAATCACCATTGGCTTGTAGTTCTGGTTGTGAAGTACCTTGAATCCACTTAAGTTTGCCACTAGGCGTAATAATCCGACCTTCCCAATGCCAAGGCGTAAAAGTGGTGCGACAAACAGCAATAGATTCTGCAAAAGCTTTTATATCCTGTGGATGAATCAGTTTGTATAGCACCTGGAAGTCTGCCTGTATAGCTTCTGGTTCTAATTCATACAAATATTTACAACCAAAACTAATATAAGGGATAAATACAGAATCATCCTGCCGTTGCAGAATTTGGAAAATCATCCCCGGTAAATTGGCAGCAATTGTTTCCAACAGAGTGATATTCTCTGGTTGAAAATCTGGTTTATACGCTGATTTTACAATTTCATCCACTCTTAGACCCTTTGATATATAAGAAATTGGCATAATATTCAAGGCAATCATAGCCATTGTGAGAGATTTTTAGCTGTCGGCATGTAGGCGTAGCCCGTCGTAGACATCACTAACAGCAGAAAAAGTGGCTCTACTTTCAGAGTAGTTCTGGATGATGCGATCGCATTCACCCAATCGGGTGAACCATTTGTCAAAGAACGAATCAGTTTAGGAATGTTGAGTCAGCGATCGCCCTTGACGCTTGGCGGACTAAGCCGCCACTGCGACTTCTGGCTGAGTGAGCTTTTTGATTTGTGAGAATTGCAAACCGCAGTTCCCCGACTTATTAAAGAAGTTGGGGATATTTTTGATCACAAATGATTCAGGATTACTATAATAATCCATCAAGCTAACGAAAACCTGCTAGGTATTAAGCACTTGATGTTTAATACAAGGACTTTAGTCCTTACTACAAACTTATTTACTTAACATACAGGACTCCTATAGGAATCCTATAGGACTCATATTTGATTTCTGAAAAAACTCAGTACAACTAAGAAGCCTTCTTGACTGTTGCCTATTGCCTGCCTATCACGCTTGCGCTGCGCTTGTCTGCGACACGCTCCGCGAACGCGCACCACGCAAATTAGTTCAGAAATCAAAGCGGATTCCTATAGTTAACTTGACAAACTACTAGAATAAATATACTAGTTACACCCAAACTGATAACATGAATAATACCACCGTCAGTTTACCTCCTACCCTCGAATTAAATATCGACTTGACTGACGAGCAATTTTTTCAGCTTTGTCAAAATAATCGAGACTTAAAGTTTGAACGGACAGCTTCAGGGGAATTAATTATTATGCCACCTACTGGGAGTAGTACTAGTGACCGTAATGCTGATTTAACTTATCAATTAAGAGCTTGGAGTCGTCAAAATAAGCTAGGAAAATCCTTTGACTCTTCTGGTGGTTTCAAACTTCCTAATGGTGCAGAGCGTTCTCCAGATGCTTCCTGGGTGAAAATGGAACGGTGGAATGCTTTAAGCGAAGCAGAAAAAGAAAGATTTGCTCCTTTGTGTCCCGATTTTTTGGTTGAGTTAATGTCTCCGAGTGATTCATTAGAAAAAACGCGAGCCAAAATGAGGGAATACATCGATAATGGCGCAAGATTGGGCTGGTTAATTAATAGAGGACAGCAGCAAGTAGAGGTTTATCGTCTCAATAGAGAAGTTGAGATTTTACAAAGTCCTAAAACTCTATCTGGAGAAGATATTTTGCCAGGATTTGTTTTAGATTTGGCGGAAATTTGGTAAGTAATTCGCATATCGTACAACGCTAGCATAATTATCATAAATTATTATCAGAAAATAAATGCGATATCTACGACGGGCTACGCCTACGCAACTCAACATCAAAAGCATCGCACGTAATATTCTTTAGCCATAGTTGCAGTCAATCGCAGGCAACTTTGATCGCAACAATCAGATAGAAAATAGTTTTTTAATACATTTAATGTATTGAGGTATTATAAGCTTATGAAGCAAGTCCTGACAGTATCCTGCAAATTCCAAGTCACACCTGAACAAGTTGCCAAAATTGATGCAACATTGCAGGCTTTTGCAGATGCTTGCGAATACGTGAACAAGACTGCACCACCAACATTGGTAAACGAATTGGCGATGCAATCTTTGGTTTATCACAGCGTCAGGGCGTTGTTTGGTTTGTCTTCTCAGTTGGCTATTCATGCGGTAAGGAGAGTATCGGGAAATCGCAAGACTGCCAAACAGAAGGGGTTTGTTGTTAAAAAATTTGCCCCGACTTCGGCAACCTACGACGTAAGAACATTCAGCTTTAAAGAGTTAGACTGGACTGTTAGTTTGACGTTGATTGGTGGTAGAGAAAGGTTCATTCTTGCCATTGGTAATTACCAAAGGGGATTGTTGAAAGGACAAAACCCGAAAACAGCGACTTTGGTAAAACGTAAAAATGGCACATACTACCTGAATATTCAGCTTGAATCTGAGCCACCAATGCCGGAAGATGCAGATAAAGTATTGGGTATCGATTTGGGCAGGACAGATATTGCGGTTACTTCCGATGGGGATAAATTCAGTGGGCAAAACATAACCAAGATTCGAGATAAATACGCCAGAGTTAGGGCACAACTCCAACACAAATCCGCGAAAGGCACAAGAAGCAGTCGGCGGAGATGCCGTCAGCTTCAGCAACGGTTGTCGGGGAAAGAGAGGCGTTTTCAGGCTCACATTAATCATGTCACTAGCTACCAAATCGTAAAGGGAGCCAAGAACAACAATCAGATGATTGCCTTGGAAGAATTGACCGGAATCAGAGAACGCACAAACACCAAGATAGGTGGGAAACGAGAACGCCGACTTTCTAATAGTTGGAGTTTCTACCAGTTGCGGCAATTCATAAACTACAAATCGATTAAGTTTGGGGTGAAACTGGTTATTGTTGACCCACGCTATACCTCGCAAACTTGCCACAACTGTTTGCATATTCATCCTGTGAAGGGTGAATCGTATCGCAGTGGTAAGAAGTTTGTTTGTGGTCATTGTGGATGGGTTGGTGATGCTGATTTGAATGGCGCGAAAAATATTTCTGTAATTGGGGCTGTGATTGTAAGCCAGCCTCGTGGTTCGGGATTGTCTTGTAAGTTAGATGTGCTCTTTTGTAGAAAGACTGAGTACGTGCAACTAAACTTATTTGATATTTCTAGGGCTTCTGAAAGCTCCCACCTCAGCCGTTAGGCAGGTGGGAGTAGTTTACTATGCAGATGCGCTGCGTAGCCAAAGATTGAAACAGCGTCTCCAGTTAGGGGAAGAAATTGCTGATGCAGTTTACGATACGGGGTATGGTTCAAGTAGCCAATTGTATGAGAAAGCACCTAAACAACTGGGAATGACACCAAAGATTTACCAACAAGCTGGAAAGACAATCAGCATTGTCTATGCGATCGCTCCATGTCTACTAGGATATTTGCTGGTGGCAACAACAGAGAAGGGTATTTGCGCCGTTAAACTAGGTGATGAAGCAGACAAGCTTGAAGACATTTTGAATCAAGAATTTCACCAAGCGCACATCATGCGTGATGATCACACACACAAAGACTGGATACAAGCAATCCTCGACTTGATTGCGGGAGATAAAACACATCTCGATTTACCACTTGATGTCCGTGGGACAGCATTTCAGAAACAGGTTTGGCAAGCATTACAAAAAATTCCATACAGCGAAACGCGCACATATACCGATATTGCCCGTGATATTGCCAAACCCCAAGCAGTCCGCGCGGTGGCAAATGCTTGTGGAGCTAATCCAACAGCGCTGATTGTACCGTGTCACCGTGTGCTGCGGAGTGATGGCAGTCTTGGCGGTTACCACTGGGGAATTGAGCGCAAACAAAAACTGCTTACACAAGAATCGAAATTTCTCAAAGATGACTCAAACACCTGAACTAGCATCGTTAACTGAAGAAAGTCTAACCCGTGGTTTAATGGTGCTTGCCAATCTTGACAGCGATTTGGCTCGGATTTTAGAGACACTGGGGCCTCCACCAATCTGGTCAAGAGAACCGGGTTTTGCAACACTTCTGTGCATAATTCTGGAACAACAAGTTTCCTTAGCAGCTGCAAAAGCTGTATTTAACCGATTATGTGGCGTGGTTGTAACTCTAACGCCAGAAAACTTTCTAATATTGGATGATGCTCAATTAAGAGAGATTGGATTCAGTCGGCAAAAGATTCTATACTGTCGTGGGTTGGCGAATGCGATTGCAAGTGGTCAGCTTGATCTAACCAAGCTGGAAAGAATGGACGAAACTACTATCAGAACAGAGTTAAAGCGTCTCAAAGGTATCGGAGACTGGACAGTTGATATTTATTTGCTCATGGCGCTGCAACGTCCTGATGTCTTTCCTAAAGGCGATTTAGCGATCGCGATCGCATTACACAAACTCAAAAACTTGGCGACACGCCCAACACCAGCAGAACTCGAAGCAATGACACAGCATTGGCGACCCTGGCGAGCGGTAGCTGCAAGACTTCTATGGCACTACTACCTAAGTAATGGTAATACCAAATCTCCGTAAACTTGCACTTAATGATTGCTCCTTTGTACTTGGCAGTTTGTTTAATAAATATAAATTAAATGGTAGAAAATAAATTAAGCCTAACAGAACAAAAACCTGATAAAGCTTCAAACATCCTGCCGATAATCACAGTAATAATTGCATTATTAGCTTTATCATCAACAGCAATATTTATTAAAATTGCTGTTAACGAAATGAGCGCTGTTGCTACATTATTTAATCGCTTATGGATAGCGACTATTATCTTTGGATTATGGAGTGGAATTAACCAAGCCCGGACTCACATTAAAGATGATGAACCTGTATTACCACAGCAGCGTTATCCAATCAAAGAGATAGCTTTCTTAATAGCAGTGGGTCTAGTACATGTAATCGGTAGATTATCTTGGACTTGGTCGCTAACTCAAACTGGTGCTGCTAATGCTAACGCGTTAGGTAGTCTGAATCCGCTATTTACTACATTAGGAGGGTGGCTATTTTTTAATCAAATTTTTGGACGCAAATTTATTCTCGGTCTGATATTAGCAATAGTGGGTGCGATCGCAGTCGGATTTGAAGATTTATTACGCTCTAATAATAATTTTACAGGCGATGCTGTTGCCCTGATGTCATCTATATTTTATGCGGCAAACTTTTTACTTATCGAGCAAATTCGCAATAAGTTTTCAATTATTACCATCCTCGTTTGGCGCTGCGTGATCGCAACTTCATTGATGATTCCAGTAGTCCTAATCTTTGAAAAACAAGTTTTCCCAGTTACTTTATCGGGGTGGTTAGTAGTATTTGCCCTAGCTGCTATTTGCGAAGCTTTGGGGCATGGCTTAATTGTATACAGCCTGAAAACTTTTTCTTCAGGATTCATCTCTTTATTGTTGTTACTCAATCCAGTGATTGTTGCTATTCTTGCTTGGATACTTTTCTCGGAAAATTTGAGTATTTTTAACTTGTTAGGATTGGCTCTAATTTTAGGGGGTATATATCTAGCAATTTCTAATAAAGAATCTATCCGTTCTAGTGTTAATCCCCCCATCCAATCTCCAGCAGAAAGTGAATCTTAACAAGTTCGTAGTAAGGACTTTAGTGCTTAGAAAATAAGGACTAAAGTCCTTACTACAAACCCTCAAAATTAGCGGTTACAGTTTACCTGTAAATACCTTCTGGGCCGGACCTGTCATATAAACACGTTGGTCTAATTCTGACCACTCAATTTCCAAGGGACCACCCGGTAATTCTATAGTCGCGGTGCGATCGCATTTTCCAGTTAACACTCCAGCCACTAAAGAAGCGCAAGCACCAGTTCCACAAGCTAATGTAATCCCAGCACCCCGTTCCCACACTCGCATTTTCAAATAGTCACGGCGTACCACTTGAATAAATTCGGTATTTATGCGTTGGGGAAAAGCTGGATGATGCTCAAATTTTGGGCCGATGCTTTCTAGTTCAATTGCTGCGACATCTTCCACAAAGGTAATGCAGTGAGGATTTCCCATATTTACACAGGTGACATCCCAAGTTTTCCCCGCCACCTCCAACGGCTGAGAAATAACTTTTTCTTGGGCGGGTGCAAGATTAGTCGGAATTTCGCTAGCGAGTAACCTGGGTAAACCCATGTCTACTTTAACTTGACCATCAGATAAGAGTTGGGGAGTCATTACACCACCCAAAGTATGAATCCGATATGAATCTTTATTCCGGGATTCTCCTTCTAAATCTGCTAAAAAGCCAGCTAAACAGCGAATGCCATTGCCACACATTTCTGGTTCTGAACCATCGGAGTTAAAAATCCGCATGGTGTAGTCAGTGCCATTTTCTCCAGGTAGGGCAAAAATTACACCATCAGCACCGATACCAAAGTGGCGATCGCACAACTTGATGGCTTGCTCTGGAGTGACTACAGGCTCAGATGACGAGCGATTGTCAATCAGAATAAAGTCGTTGCCTAGACCATGATACTTAGTAAATTCGATTGCCATTTCTTCAAGGATGAATTATCAAGGATTAGTTACTCTTTATTTTGCCTTGTAGGTTCATCTTTACTAAAAATGCTTACCGAATTTGACACCACTTTACCCAGTATTAGACAAGTCCAAAACCTGATTAAACAAACAACGCCAGTGGAATTAAAGCTGCTGACTGGTGATGTGTTGACAGGAAAGGTTTTATGGCAAGACCCACAGTGTATCTGTATTGCTGATGAAAACAGTCAGCAAAGCACTGTTTGGAAACAAGCGATCGCTTACATCAAGCCGAAAGTGAGTTAGGAGCAGGGGGAAATACTCCTTATACTCTGCCGCAAAACGAAGTTGAGCAAGGATTTCAATCGCCTCTCCCGGCTCCCTGCCTCTTTCTGATCCCCTATTCCTCGTCACTGAACTTAGAGGATGTTTGAAAAATCCTCTTGTAGGCATCAAAAATTTTAGATCCCCCTAAATCCCCCTTTTTAAGGGGGATTTTGAGAATTTTTTGCCCCCCTTTTTAAGGCTACGGTGTACACACAAGTCCTTCTCACCCCCTCTAACTCCCCCTTGTCAAGGGCTACGGTGTATACACAAGTCCTAAAATCCTTGCCTGGTAAGATGCAAGCCTTAGTAGGCAAGCTTTTGAGCTTATCAAGCTGATTATCAATAGTGTCAGCTTATTGATATAGAATTAACGGAAAATCAAGGATTTTAAAAATAATTTTCCGTTCTTTTCCCTCTATTTGATTCTCAACCCGACTTGTGTATACACGGTAGCCTTTTTAAGGGGGGTTAGGGGGGATCTAAAAGTATCTAAAGTCACAGCGAAACACTTTTCAAACAACCTCTTAGAGTTTTTCAGCACAAACCCACCGATTGCGTCCTTGTTCTTTAGCCTTATACAAAGCTTTATCGGCTGCATTAATCAAGTCTTGAGATGAACCTTTATCTGTTGGTCTTTGAATCGCAACACCTAAACTGACGGTCACAAAATATTGAAAGTTATTCTTCTTATTATGGGGAATCTTTAATTCTTCAATAGACTTTTGAATCAATTTAGTTACTTTAATCGCACCTGATTCGTTTGTATTTGGCAAAATTACAATAAATTCTTCACCACCATAACGAGCTAGTAGATCGGTAGGACGCTTTAATACAGATTGTGCTGCACGAGCAACTTGTATTAAGCATTCATCCCCGGCTAGATGTCCATAAGAATCGTTATAATCCTTGAAATAATCAATATCAAATAGAACTAAAGATAAATAATTTTCAGTTAGTCTTAATCGATTCCATTCCTGCTCTAGAAATTGAGCAAAACAATGACGGTTTGCTATTTGGGTTAGAGCATCTAGCTTACTAATTTTTTCTAGCTGAGAATTTGCAATTTCTAAAGCATGGTTTGCTTCAGCAAGTTGATTAGCTTGAGAGCGGAATTGTTCTAGTAATTCAGAATGTTCTAAGGCTACATTAAACTGAGCTGCTAACTGTTGGATGAATTGAATTTCTGAAGTTTTCCACTCACGGGAACAATAGCACTGATGAACACATAGTAATCCCCATAAAGTTTTTCCTTTCATTAGAGGTGCAACAATTTGCGCCTTGATTTGAAATTGCTCTAACAGTTGAATGTGGCAATCCTCTAGCCCACCTTGATAAACATCTGATACTACTTGTATACGCCCTTGGTGATAAGCAAGTGCATATTTTTCACCAAAACAATCATCTCTCACCTTGATGTCGATCGTAGAATCGTAGTCAGGCAATACATTCTCAGAGACAAAGTTTCCAGAGGTATAGTTCGATTCCGGGTCAAATCGAAAGATACTGACGCGATCGCTACGGAGAGCCTTACGAATTTCTCTTACAGTAGTCTTAAACAAGGTGTCTAGATTTAGAGATTCACGAATTTCAGCCACTAAATTAAACAGAATATCCTGCTGCTGATTTGCTTTATACAGTTCTGCTGCTTTTTGTTCTGCTTGAGCTAAAAATTCTGCTTGTTTCACTGCAAATCCTAACTGCGTTGCAATCTGAGACAGAAACTGAATTTCTAATTTTTTCCATTCATGTGGCTGTGAATGCTGATAAGCTGCAAGCACTCCCCACAGTTTTTTTCCTACAAATATTGGTGCAGTTGCATAAGCTTGAATATGGAACTGTTCTAAAATTTCTAAATGACATTGAGACAAGCCTGCTGCATAGATATCTGAAGCAATTAAAGTTTCATTATTACGATACCGTCCACCTTGATGTTCTTGTAGATAAGAGTCATTCCAAACTGTATTTTTTCCTAATGTTTCTACATCATCCCATCCAGTCTCTGCAAACTCAAAGTCGCTGACAAATTCTCCACTCCAGTTTTCATAAAAACGGTAAACGGCAATCCGTTCAACACGCAGTAACTTGCAAGTTTCCTTAGTAGCTGTACGAAAAATTGTTTCTAGCTCAAGAGAAGCTCGAATTTTGCTAATAACTCGGTAAAGCGCCTTTTCTTGCTCTTCTAACTGCTGAATTTGAATTTGTTTATCATGCAGTTGAGTTTCTAAATTACTAACACTAGGCTGTCCTAAAAGCTTACAGAGTAGATTAGCAGATACCTTCGTAATAATACGTAAACTTTTGTCCAACATTACAAGTATACTTTCAGTAATCTTTTAAAGATGAGAATTGATAGCTACAATGCTGTCATAATGTAGTTTTTCGTAGTTTATAACCATTATCGCGTAAGAAAGTTTCATGGTCACTTCTCTCTATCTGACTTTTGCCATTAAGTCTTAAAAAGCTTGCTCACAAATGATTTTGGATAACGTACAGCGTATACAGTACAGTAATTATCATTATCGCCAAAGTCTGTGACAGATGAGAGGATGTTTTAAAAGTCCTCTGGTCGGTAGCAAAACGTTTTAGATCCCCCTAAATCCCCCTTAAAAAGGGGGACTTTTAGAGATTTTGCCCCCCTTTTTAAGGGGGGTTGGGGGGATCAACAAGTGCCTAAAATTACAGCTAACCACTTTTAAAACATCCTCTGAAAGAAGAAATGAAAAAGTATTGTAATCACAGAATAAATTTATAAAAAGTTAAGCTCAATCTTAGGGAAATTCTATTATCAAACAAGGTCAGTAGACCGAAAACTTCTGCAATTGCCAACAGTCAAGCAGATGACCCCATTAATTAGGGGTTGCTGCAAAATAGAATCAAAATTTAGAGTTGTCAAAGCCAAGAGATTGCCAGTCTTCAAGATTGATTTGGCCCATTTTGTCGCATCCACTTGACAATACAGATTGATGATGTCCCCATCAGAGACAACATCTTGAAGCTTGATATTATCAAAAGCGAACGTAATTCGTAATTACAGGAGTTTTCAGGTATAAGGTACTGAACTGGCGATCGCAAATAACTGCTCTAATTGACTCAAACCTGTCAGTCCACCACATAACAATACTTGGTCGCTGACTCGCAAATCCATACCACCATCAGGATAACGGATAAACTTGCCATCTCGCCGGATCGCCTGTACCTGTACTCCAAATTGCTTGGCGATATCTAAATCTTTAAGGGTTTTACCTAGCGTTGGTGCATTTGCATTGACTGTAACCCACTGACAAGCACTATTTTCTCCGGGAACAGCCGCTTGTCCCTTCGCGAATTCTGCCAAAGCCGCCAGTTCTTCATCTGCTCCCACTACCAGTAAGCGATCGCCTTTTTCCAATCTGGTTTGATTACTGGGATAATCGATTTCATCGCCGTTAGCGCGGCGAATTGCCATCAAACTCGCTCCTGTTAAGTAGCGCATATCTGCTTCTTCTATGCTCATACCAATTAAGGGCGAATTATCTGGGAGAGGATACCAGCGCTGATTTAAATCGAGAGTTGCTTGGCGCAAATCGCGGGCGACTTCGGTTGCAGAAAGCTCTGGGCGCAAATCTAAATAATGATCGTTGCGGATTTGCTGCATTTCCCGTTGGACGACAGATGGTGACAACAAGCCTAAGCCAGTTAATAAATAGGTTGCCATTTCTAAGCTGGCTTCAAACTCTGGTTGCACAACTTCCCTAGCTCCCAATTGATACAGCACCTCAATATTTTTATCCTGGGTAGCACGGACAACCAAATCTAATTCTGGGCGCAATTCCAAAGCGCGTTTTAAGCAAAGACGAGTACTCATGGGATCTGGAAGTGCGATCGCCATTCCTTTGGCATGATTCACGCCAGCAGTTTCCAAAACGTGTAAACTGACGCAATTGCCATAAACATAAGACACCCCAGCCTCACGCAACTGCTGAATTCTACTCTCTGATTGGTCGATTACCACCACAGGTAGGTCGTGTTGCAGCAACAATTTCACCAAATTCTTGCCGACTCGCCCATAGCCGCAGACTACCACATGGTCTTTGAAGGGCAAATCTTCCGACACATCCCGCGCCTCTTGTTCCTCTAAGTATGGTTTCAACCAAGGTATTGATTCAGCAAAGTTAAATAAAAATGGTACTAACCGCAGGACAAAGGGAGTAAGCATGAGAGTGACTGCGGTAGTTCCCAAAATTAATAAGTATATTTGTCGGGACACCAGCCCCAAAGACTGCCCTTCACTAGCGAGAACAAAGGAAAATTCCCCAATTTGCGCCAATCCCAAACCTGCGATAATGGCTGTTTTCAAAGGATAGCGGAACAGTTTCACTAAGGGCGTGATAATCAAAAATTTACCAACGAAAACTAGTGTCACCAACCCCAAAATCAATTCCAGGTTGTTCCACAAAAACACTGGGTCAATTAACATCCCAATGGCAGCAAAAAATAAACTGGCAAAGATATCTCGTAGGGGTTCGACATAAGTCAGAGTTTGATCGGCGTACTCCACCTCAGAAATCATCAAACCGGCGACAAATGCCCCCATTTCAATAGACAGTCCCAAATGCTCTGTCAACAGAGCAATGCCCAAACATAAAGCTACAACCCCTAATAAAAATAGTTCTTTGCTTTCAGTCCGGGCTAACAGTCGCAACAAAGGCGGTATCAGCCAAATTCCTGCTGCTACTGCGCCAGCGGCAAATAAACCAATCGAAGCTAGCGCTGTGAGTACGGCGATACCAATGGTTTCTGCTGGTTGGTTGAGGGCTGGTAAGACTGCTAACATTAGTCCCAGTGCCAAGTCTTGGACTACCAAAATCCCTAGCATCACTTGCCCGTGAGGCGTTTCTGTTTCGTTGCGCTCCATCAAGCACTTGAGGACAACCGCTGTAGAAGACAAGGACAGAATACACCCCAAAAACATCCCCTTAGCAGGTAAGGCTCCCCAGGCTCCTGTCACCCCACAGACTAAAACCGTAACCAAAATCGTCAGAGCAATCTGGAGTCCACCTCCACCAAGAGCGATCGCTTTTACCTTCTTGAGTTCCGCAAAGGAAAATTCCACACCCAAAGCGAATAATAAAAAGGCAACCCCGAACTGTGCCAGAGTCTCTACTTGAATAAGTTCTTTAATCAATCCCAGTCCGGCTGGGCCAATGATCATCCCACCAATGAGATACCCCAGCAGCACGGGTTGTCGCAAAAGTGCTGCCAGTAATCCGCCACAGGCTGCAACGCCTAGAACTAAAACTAAATCAACAATTAACCTAAAATCTTCTTGCACCAGTTTTAAAAGAACTATTAAGACCTATTAATTTAGGATACAAAGTTTTATGATTCCAAACAGCTTGTTTGGTGAAAGAGCGACAAAATTTGTTTACTTTAAAGGGAGCAAGGAGCAGTTAAGTAGGAAAGAGATATCAAGCTTTTTGAAGGTATCTTGATTCACGAGGATCAAAGGTGGATGAATCCAGTTCAAAGACTCATTCACGAGGATCAAAGGTGGATGAATCCAGTTCAAAGACTCATTCACGAGGATTAAAGGTGGATGAATCCAGTTCAAAGACTCATTCACGAGGATTAAAGGTGGATGAA
>NZ_JBDNJQ010000111.1:0-27873 GCF_051172895.1 Nostoc sp. CALU 1950
TTCTCGAAGAAGTCGGGGATCTAATTTTTCACGAATGATTTAGGATTGCTATAGATGCGTACTGAGTCTTGTTCAAAAATCCGACAGCAGTTCTATAAATTTACACCTCAGTTTTCGCTAGATGTAAGCATTAATCGAATAATTCATAATTAGAGAATGAGTACAGAGTCAACACTAAATCAAAAATTCAATGTTAGCTCTGTACTCTCACAGGTTGAAATTATTAATTATTTTGACAAATTCGTTATATGTAACTTCACGCAAGAATGCAAACGTGAAATATAAGTTTCTAAAACCAACCCTGCTTATTCACAAAGTAGGTATTTACAAATCCTTCAGGGGACTTATTCAAATAGATCATGCCTTCAATTAAACCTACAAGTTGCATAATTAACAAGGCAATGCCGTAGGTGAAAGAACCCCCAACTACGGAAATCACCAACATGATAAAGCCTTCTGAAGCGTATCCTAGAATAAACTTATGAACCCCAAATGCTCCAAGGATAATGCCACAGTAACCAGATAGAAGTTGTTTGGTAGGGTGACTGGGGTTGAGATTTGACATAATTGAGTCCTGCTCCTTGATAAGTGAGTATAAAAATAAAGTCTTTATTGTAATGAAAGCAAGTAAATATATTTACTTAATCAATAGATTTTTAATTTTTTCAGTATGAGTAAGCTCCAAGACGAATAAGCAAAATTAGCGTGCTTCCATTCCAGAGGGGACGCTAAGATGTCTTGCGGCATAACCTAAAAATCTGGCGCTCCTTCATGACTTTTGGTGGATTTGAGGATTGCAAACCCTGGTATGGCAGTTTTGTAGATTTTTAGGTAAGACATTTATCTTGAGAAAAATGAACCAGAGTAATCAGCAAAAGCTGCTACCTACACTACTTTTTACAAGTGCATCAGTATTATTTCCGGATTTTTTTGCGTAGTCGCAGCCCGTTCTAGCCATCGCATCATTACGAGACTAGTTAAATATAGAAGCGCAAGAGACATCTTCCATATCTTTCTAACCTGTTTTTAGTTGCCAATCCCTACTTCTGTAAGCGCAAAACGGAATTGCAATCAAATTTATGACAGCTCAAACGGTTTGGGAAGACAATTAAAATAATTCGTAATGACGCTCTCTACGAGACGCTGCGCTAACGTAATTCGTAAATTGTCCCCACTTATGCAGATAAAAGCAAATATTTTCGTTTTAGGCAACAGTAATATTATTGTGCTAATTGCTACCCAAAATGAATAAGCTTAATAGTGTACCACTATTCCAGAGGCTATGGAGGAGCATAGGGGCGAGGAGGTTGCGCGATCGCGTGTAAACTACCCCTAAAACGATCCCCAATGCTGTGAGGGGAAGAATTTCCGACAAGCTGAGGTGAGCGATCGCAAACAATAAACTACTAATCAGAATCGATCCCCACACGGGTAAGTAGCGAGTTAGAGAAGGTAACAAAAAGCCGCGAAATAAAATTTCTTCAAAAAATGGAGCTGCGATCGCTGCTGTGGAGAAAAATATGCCAAGTGCTACACCATCTTGGCTTTCCAGCGCTAGTTGTAACAGTGGGTTACTACCACCCTGTCCTTGCCATAGCTGTTGATTAATTAAAGATACCATTACAACTATAGGTAAAGCCGCACAATAGCCTCCCAGCCCCCACAAAAACCACTTATCTTGAAAACGAAAGCGAAACCAAAATTCTGGTAGTGGAAAAAAGCGCTTAAGAGAGAAATACAGCACTGACAGCGCACCCGATGCTACCAGTAAGTAACTAACTAAAACATAAAAAGCCTGAAGTCGTACATCAGAGACGGGACGCGGGATAGGGAGTAGGGATAGGGCTAAAGGGACAAAAATTTGCCCCATGAAGAAAAAGCCGACAACAAAAACCTGCAAAATCGTTTCACCATCCCAAGGCGTTGACCAAGGGATATCAGCATTTTGAGCTAGTAACGAGGCTTTTCCTTTCAACAAGCGTTGAGCAAATAAGAAAATCAGCAATATTAGACCACTTAAAGCTGCCAATGTAGGAATAGTGCCAATAACCGCTAATTTCAACACTGCTTGAGCAGCAGATTCTTGTTGTGTAGCTTTAACTGCTGATAAAGCATCTTGTCGTTGCTGAAGTTGGTATAGCTGAACCAAAGCAGTAGAGCGAAACCAACCTTCTAAATTCCTTTGAATTCGTTCTTGAGAATTTTGGAGCAGACGGGGAGGATTGCTCCACAGTCCACTCAATACAGCTGCGGTTTCTCCAAACTCTGGATTAATATCTGAGCGTTGTTGTAATTCGCTCCAAGTTTTGAGAGCTGTATCCGTCTGTCCTTGCTGTGCTTGTAAAATTCCGAGCCGCAGGTCTAATTCAGCTAGTAATTTTTGTAATTGCTTAAAAGACTGCTCTAACTGTTGCTGTCCCTGTTTAGAGGTTTTAGTCGTGGGAGGAACATCAGGTAGAGGTTTTGGAGGTGTGGGAGTTATTTCAGGTTGAGAGCGTAATTGTGTAAGTTGATTGTTAACTTTGTCCAAATTAGCTTGAACTGATTGACGCGCCTCCTGATACTGCTTTGTAGCGCTTTCCAGGGGTTGCTCACCAAGTATTGCTTCCCGAATCCCTTGGAGATTGTCATCGCTGCTATCTTCTGATTGCCAAGCTTGAGCTTGTAAAGCAATATTGGTTTGATATAGTTCCAGGCGACTTTGAAATTGAGGTTGTTGCCAACTACTGAATAAAGAGGAAACCGCCAACAGAACTGCTATCGGCGTCAGCACAAAAATTAAAACTAACCGCTTGAGTGTCATCTATCCACCTTTGACTAACCAGTGGGGAGCGCGTCCCCCTTGGGAATTATCGCAAGAAAAAGTCAGAGGTGGATAGATATCATCAATATTATAAGTTTGCGATCGCACCCACAATGTTAAATTACAACCCATTACACTGCTTACCCTCCGCCGAGGATCTGCCTGATTCGGACTATACACCTGTGGACAATGAACTACAAGATTTAATTCCCAGCTTGCTCAAAGCGATCCTCGCTTGGTTATGGACAAACCGGATGGATTGGTTTTTTGGCGTTGATATGGGGATATATTACGATCCCGAACTACCGCCGATTGTCCCTGATGGGTTTTTAAGTTTAGGAGTCGAGCGAGTTTTTGATGAGAACTTGCGTTTAAGTTATGTGTTGTGGGAAGAAAAGGTGATGCCAATTATGGCATTAGAAGTTGTTTCTCATAAACGGCGTGGGGAATACAGCAGCAAAAAGAAAATGTATGCTGAGATGGAGATTTTATATTATGTTGTTTACAATCCCCAACGCCGGAGAAAACCGCCTTTAGAAGTTTATCGGTTTGTAAATGGTGAATATGTATTGCAGCGAGGAAATCCTGTTTGGTTAACAGAGATAGGTTTAGGAATTGGTCATGAACGGGGAACCTATCAGGGAATTACGCGGGATTGGTTGTATTGGTATGACACACAAGGAGTCAGATATTTAACACCAGAAGAACGAGCGATCGCTGCCGAGCAACGCGCTATCACTGCTGAACAACGCACGCAAAGACTGGCAGAAGAGTTGCGAAAGTTGGGGATAGATCCAGATTCTTTGAGTTGATTTTGTGAGGTGCGATCGCTTTATTAACTGATAGCTCATTTAGATAAACCTAGTCTTTCTTTGACGGATTGCCATGTTGAACCTTGGTTTTTATTTTGGCGATGCATCTCCAAGCGTCTATCTAATTCTTTTTTTTGCTCATCATTGAGAGGAACTTTATCGGGTGTGGTAAGAATGCTGTCCCATAAGTCCTCGGCAAGCTGTATACGTTCAGATACACTTAGTTCAGAAATATCGACTTTTAATATAGGGTGCATGGTTGTTATTAATCTATTTGCTCAATATAATCTTATTTTTAAATTACAAATGACTTATCTTCTTCCCAATCAAGTAAAGCATCAAGTTTACCTGATTCGGTAAATGTTCTAGCAGCTACTAAACAGTGCAGTAAATCAACACACATTTTCGCAGGATAATTTTTCTCTTCTCCACCGACTACTAATGTTTCTATTTCATCAGATTTTGATAAATCAACTAAAACATAAAATTTTGTGTTATTAAAGGTCGCAGTCACAACATATTTATCTGACTTACCGCCTCCAATATTTATGTAAGTCTCATCATTAGATTTCAAGGTTACTAAACTTTTGCTTTTGCCATCTAAATCGCGGATAACTGCTTCAATTTGAAGCCAATTTGGATCTTTTATTAATTCACCTTGATTGCTATTAGTAAGCCATGTTTCTGCTGATAGCTTGAATACTAAACTTGTTTCGGTTTTTTGTGGCAAATCTGGCCAGCGATCGAAACCAAGTAACTTACCAATCTCAGAATTTTTCCAAAAGGCTTGACGTTCAGCATAGGTCATTATCACATTTGTTCCTACCCGAATTTGCTCAGGAGTCAACAAACGTGGGGATTCCCCATTGGCTTTCGTGTCTTCTGATGAAGGCTGCGGCGTTGTCTCTTGAGAATTTGAACACATAGCCATCTTCTCCTGGGGCAATATTTGTTGCGCCCACATACTGCATTTTGATTATGTCTCTATAGTAGTCAAAAGCTGAATCTAGAGATACAAGAATAATACGAGTATCACTCAAACCGCCGGAACAATACTGCAATCCCACTTGCGTTGCATACCAAAATAGCCATTTTCCTATCGGTTCAATCAGGCGGTTAGCTTCCTGGCCTCTAGTCACAGGATTACTTTCTAGATGCTGAATTTCTAAAGTCTCCGGTGTACCTGGGTAAGGAAAGACAATGTACCGAATTAATCCCCAGACTTGCTGATCATATACCAGTTTAACAATGCTTTGTAAGTCAAAGTCAGTACGTCGCCATAACTCTTGCCAATGAAAAGTCCAATTGCTTGGCATATCATCCACTATTGCAGGAGAAATGACAGCCTCTTGTTCGCCCCTCTCTTGAGTTAGGATTCGCACCCGATACGAGCCTATATCAGCCAATCTAGTAATCCTCACACATCATAAGAAAGATAATACTGGGTTAGGGAGTGAGGGAGCGATCGCGTTTCGGTTCTGGTGTCGTTGTTGGGATGCAACTTAGTTTGAAACAAAATATACTGGTAAAGTAATGTTGATTAAGTAATTAAGTATGTCTGAACAAGTTACTAAATTTTTTGAAGAAGTTAATCATGAAGAATCTTTACAAAAACAAGTAAAAACAGCAATAGAACTTCAAGACATTATTAATATTGCTGCTCAAATTGGTTATAACTTTAACAGCAAAGAACTATTAAGTGGCCTTCAAAAGCTTTTAAATATTAAATTGCATCATGATTATATGGTTACTCGTTCAGAAGGAGCAATAGTCAGAATCCCAGAAGGTGTAGAGGGTTTAGAATACTTGACACCAGCTATTAAAACTATCTGCAACCAAAATCCTACTTAATATCCTTAAGTTCCAGACAGCTAAGTGTTTCAAATTTTAAAAATTATAATACGGTATGGATGCTAAAAAAATTATAGCTATGTATGCAGATGGAAAAAGAGGATTTTGTGATGTTTGCTTAATTGATGTAGACTTACGTTTTGCTGACCTAAGTAATAGTAATTTAAGTGGAGCTAATTTGAGTAATGCCAACCTAGAAAATACTGACTTACGTTTTGCCGACCTAAGTAATAGTAATTTAAGTGGAGCTAATTTGAGTAATGCCAATTTAGTAGGAGTTGATCTGAGAGATGCAAATTTAACTGGGACTAATTTGATCAATACCAACCTCATAGATGCTAATTTAATGCATTGTGATCTCAACGGGTGTGATCTGAGGTATGCAAAACTTGATTGTGCAAACTTTAGGTTTGCTAACCTAACTGATGTTAACTTAAGTAGTGTTAGTCTAGGATATGTTAAATTAGGCGGTGCGATATTAACGAATGCTAACTTAAATAGGAGTTATCTATTTAAGGCTAACCTGTTAGATGCAAACCTGAGTGGTGCTGATTTAAGTGAATGTGATTTACGGAGTGCAATACTTTTGAGCGCCAACTTATTAGCAGCAAATATTAAAAATGCCAACCTGAGTCAAGCAGACCTTAGATATGCTAATTTGAGTAAGGCTGAGTTACAACACGCAAATCTCTACAATGCTAACTTGGTAAATGCTGACCTATCTTACTCTAACCTCACTAGAGCAAATCTGAGAGAAGCTAACCTGTGCGGATCTGATTTAAGTCGTGCAATTTTAGCAGAAGCAGACTTCACTGAGGCTGTTTTAGAGGGAGTTGACCTATCTTACTCTAATCTCACTAGAGCGAATTTGAGAGAAGCGAATCTGAGAGAAGCTAACCTGTGCGAATCTGATTTAAATAGTGCAATTTTAACAGGAGCAGACTTCACTGAGACTGTATTAGACGGAATGTTTCCAGAAATCATACCTTCTTTGCTCAATGATATTACAGCACTTTATAGGAAGAGTGCCGAAAAATTGAATTATACATCTAACGAAGAGGAAACCAAGACATCTTTAATATTACCATTTATTAAAATGCTTGGGAATGATATTCACAGTACGCAAGAAGTTAAGTGTGAATACCCAGCTTCCTTTAGAAAGAAAAAACAAAGCGAAAAAGTTGATTATGCAATAATAATAGATCATATACCATTTATATTCATCGAAGCGAAACATTGGAAAGAAGACCCTAAAGTACATAATGGTCAGTTAGCTGAATACTATGCTGCTAGCATAGAAACTAAGATTGCTATCGTTACTAATGGAATTATTTATAATTTTTTTACTGATTCAGTTTCTCACAACTTGATGGATGAAAAACCATTTTTTAGTTTTAATATTCAGAAGTATAGCTCAATAGATATAGAATATTTGATGCTGTTTCACCGGGATTTATTGAATATCAATAACTTTGACAGAGAAAAGTTTATATCTCATTTTAAGTTATTTACAATATAAGTCAATAATTATAAAATTCCCCTAATCTTCTCCCCTACCCAACCGCGAAAGGATTTCAACAAGGCAATTTCCCCACTTGTTTTACTTTGCTCAATAAATCTGCTGATCTCACTCACTGATACTATAGGGAAGGCAATACTAAACTTACACTCAACATATTGCCCTTCTATCAACTGATAAAATTTTAAATCCTGCCCATCATATCTCCAAAGTTCAGTTACACCCAACGCTGAATAAATCCCCAATTTGTTAACTGAACTGCTGGTAATGTCAATCTCAATTGCTAAGTCAGGCGGCGGATCATTTTCTAAATCTAAAGTTTGCTTACCCCTAATAGCTAGTTCATTCTGGATATAGTAGCAAGTATCTGGTTCTATTCCCCGCTTTGATATTTTCCGCTTCAATGTTGTTGAACCAGCACTTCTCACTTCAATCCCTAATTCTTCAGCTAAAGCAATAATAAAATTACCAAAATTACTTTTGGAGTTTTCGTGTTCAAAAGGTGGAGTCATGATTTCTAAAACACCGCAATCATAAGCAAACCGAGAACCTCTATTTTCACCTGTATCTCTCAACAAGGCTTCAAAGGTTTCCCAGCTAATGTTATGTAGCACTGTTCTTTGTTCACCAACCGTTGACTTGACAAGCATATTAAAATAATTCGTAATTCGTAATTCGTAATTCGTAATTAATTCATGATTTTAAGCTATCTTTCCACGCACCCAAGCACTGAAGGATAGCACCAAATCAATTTCATCCATAGTTTTACTTTGCTGGATAAATCTATTCATTTCACTAACAGAAATTAGCGGAAAAGCAATACTCGACTTAATTTCAATATATTCGCTTGCTACTAGTTGATAAAATTTTAAAATTTCACCATTATATCTCCACAATTCTCCAACACCTAAAGCCGCATAAATATTAAATTTATTAACAGAGCTGCTAGTTATATCAATTTCAACTGCTAAATCCGGTGCTGGGTCTGTTATTAAATCTAATTCTTGTTTACCTCTAATTAGTGGCTCATTTTGAATATAATAGCAACTATCGGGTTCTATTCCCTTGGCTATTGGTTTACGTTTTAATGTTGTAGAACCAGCACTTCTAATTTTAGTTTTTAATTCCACTGCTAAAGCGAATATCAATCGGTCAAACTGAATTTTAGGATTTTCGTGTTCAAAAAGTGGAGTCATGATTTCTAAAACACCGCAGTCGTAAGCAAACCTAGAGCCTCTATCCTCACCTGTATCTCTCAGTAAGGCTTCAAAAGTTTCCCAGCTAACGTTGTCTAAGACTGTTCTTTGTTCTGCAAGGGTTAATTTAACAAGCATATTACAATCCTTTTTCCATCAGGATGTTAGATAAAATCCCGATGATTTTACCTATGTCATTAATATAATACTCGCCCAAATCAATTTCAAGCACTTGCCCAATGAGCTTGAGAAACTTACACTCCAGATAATTAAATTGTGCCAATTATTAGCAAGATATGTTGCTAATATTTGGCACAATCAGGATCTAAATATTTTCTAACTTTAAGCAAGGAAACCCGCAAAAAATTCCAAAGTTTCTTTCAGCGCTTTGATAAAAATATCAATTTCCTCGCGGGTGTTGTAGAAAGATAAACTTGCTCGTGCGGTTGCAGGAAGACCTAAGTAACGGTGTAATGGTTGAGTGCAGTGGTGTCCAGAACGGATGGCAACGCCTTCTTGATCTAATAATGTAGATAAGTCGTTGGCGTGAACTTCTCCGGCTGTAAAGGACGCAAGAGCGGCTCTACCTTCACCTTTTGCATTTGGTTTGGGGCCGTAAATTCTAATTTGGGGAATTTGCTCTAATTGTTGGAACAAATAAGCTGTTAATTCTGCTTCGTAGGCGTGGATTTTATCCATGCCGATATTGCTAAGATAATCTATCGCAGCACCAAGTGCGATCGCTTCTCCAATTGCAGGTGTACCAGCTTCAAATTTGTGCGGTAATTCTGCGTATGTAGAATGGTCTAAATATACCTCTGCAATCATCTCACCACCACCAAAAAATGGTGGCATTGATTCTAACAATTCCAACTTGCCATACAGAAATCCTATCCCAGTTGGCGCACACATTTTATGACCAGATGCTACCAACCAATCACAATCTATTTTCTGTACGTCAATGGGGTAGTGAGGAACACTTTGACAAGCATCTACTAAGAATTTAGCACCGTATTGGTGAGCGATCGCAGCAATTTCTTCTACTGGGTTAATGCAACCCAACGTATTGGAAATATGCACCACCGACACCAATTTTGTTTTGTCAGAAATCAGCTTTTTAAACTGTTCTAAATCAAAAGTTTCTTCTGGTGTTAATTCTACAAATTTCAGTACTGCGCCCGTTTTTTGTGCCACCATTTGCCAAGGCACAATATTACTGTGGTGTTCCATTACCGAGAGAATAATTTCATCTCCCGGCTGCAAATTGTTCATTCCCCAACTGTAGGCTACTAGGTTAATCGCCTCAGTTGCGTTGCGGGTGTAGACGATTTCCTGACGCGATGCAGCATTGATGAATTTGGCAACTTTATCTCTAGCACCTTCATAAGCATCAGTAGCTTTAGCACTGAGGGTATGGGCGCCTCGATGCACGTTAGCATTATATTGCTCGTAATAATCCCGCAGGGTATTTAATACAAACAAAGGCTTTTGCGATGTTGCAGCATTATCGAGATAAACCAAGGGTTTCTCATTGACTTCCTGATGCAATATCGGGAAGTCAGCGCGAACTTTATCAGCAAGGGTTTTGGTAGAGGTGAAAGTCATTGGTAGATTAGTTATTAGTCATTTGTCGTTCGTCATTCGTCATTCGTCAGAGACTTAAGATTATTGACTGTGTTTAACAGGATTTCTCGGAGAGAAGGAACTGGTATTTTGTTGATGACTTCAGCAGCGAAGGCATTGATTAACAACTTACGAGCATCGTTTTCATCAATTCCCCGACTTTGCAGATAGAATATTTCATCATCTTCCAACTGGCTAACGGTTGCACCGTGAGCGCATTTGACATTATCCGCAGTAATTTCCAATTGGGGTTTGGTATCAACTCTGGCTTTCGATGATAGCAGCAAATTCCGATTCAACTGGGTTGCATTTGTCAACTGCGCTCGTTTGGGGACAAAGACTTTACCGTTGAACACCGCATGAGCGCGATCGCCTACAATACATTTATGCAATTGCTCACTTGTACCATGAGGATAGTTAAGTGCGATCGCACTGTGAGTATCAGACAACTGCTTACCAGAGATTATCGTCAAACCATTGAGAGTAGTTTGGGTTTGCTCACCAGTTTGCAAAATCTCCAAATTGTGCCGAGACAGCTTTGCACCTAGAGTTATGGCATGACAAGTATATCGACTATCACGAGCCTGTGCGATCGCAGTCTTGCCAATATGAAAAGCCTCTGCACCTTCCCACTCAACCCTAGTGTGGCTCACTTCAGCATTGTCAGCAATCCAAATTTCCGTAACTGCATTGGTGAAATATACTCCCTCTTTCTCTGCACCTTTGCGGTTCGTATACTCCTCAATCAAACTCACCTGCGAACCACTTTCCGCCACCACTAAACAACGCGGCTGCGAAATCGTCGCCGTCTCTCCCGCAACCGAAATAAACGCCAGATGAATTGGTGTCTCAACTACCACATTCTTCTTCACCCACACCACAGCTGCATCAGTTATCCCAGCCGTATTGAGAGCAGTAAAAACTTCCTGCGCTCCCTCAGCTTGAGCTAAATACTGCTGTACACCTTCCTGTTCAACCGCAGATAAGCCAGCCAAATTACTCACCACAATTCCAGATGGTAAATCTGAAACTGCTGATAACTCCGGTGCATAAACGCCGTTGACAAATACCAAACGACTATTCGCCGCTTCTGGCAAAATATCAAATTCTAGAGACGCGTAATTTCCCGTCTCTATACTAAATTGCACCTTTCGCAGAGACGACAAATCAGTAAATCGCCATTCTTCCTCGCGGGTGGTGGGAACAGTCGAGTGGCGTACCCAACTAGCAGCACTTTGGCGTAATTCCTGCAACCAACCTTCTGTTTTATTTGCCGTTACTTGATTTAACAACCCAGCCAGATAATCATCTCTATCTAACATCGATGTCAAACTGACTGCATTTGAATTAGGTATTGGACTAGGAGATACTTGAATACTCATTACACGCCCACCTCAGCAGCTGCAAATTCTTCTAGCACCCAGTCATAACCGCGAGATTCTAATTTCAGCGCCAGTTCCTTACCACCACTCGTAATAATCTGCCCTTGTGCCATCACATGCACGAAGTCAGGCACAATATAATCGAGTAACCGCTGGTAGTGGGTAATCAAAATTGTGGCATTTTCTGGACTTGCCAGTTGATTTACTCCATTCGCCACAATTCGGAGCGCGTCAATATCCAAACCCGAATCTGTTTCATCCAAAATTCCCAACTTTGGTTCTAGAAGCGCCATTTGCAGGATTTCATTCCGCTTTTTCTCACCACCAGAAAACCCTTCATTCAAACTGCGGCTGAGGAAACTGGGATTCATCTTCACCACATCCAGCTTTTCCTCAATCAAATCGTCAAAATCAAAAGCGTCTATTTCCTCTAATCCTTGCGCCTTGCGACGGGAATTGTACGCCACTCGCAAGAAATCCAAATTGCTCACACCGGGAATTTCTAATGGATACTGAAACGCCAAAAATACACCGCTTCTAGCGCGTTCTTCTGGTTCCAATTCCAGGAGATTTTGTCCCTGAAAAATCACTTCACCGCCAGTTACCTCATACGCTGGATGCCCTGCCAATACCTTAGAAAAGGTACTCTTACCAGAACCATTCGGCCCCATAATCGCATGAATTTCACCCGATCGCACATCCAAATTCACACCTTTAAGAATCGGTGTCCCATCAACATTAGCCGTCAGATTCTTTACTGACAGCACAATTTCACTATTTTCAATAATCATGTTTTCTCTCTTCTTTTTTGGTTCGTAGTCAGCACTTTAGTGCTGGAGAAAAGCGTTTAAGTGCTGACTACAAGCGTTAATTTTTTCAGTTCCTAGCAACTTGACAGCACTGAAGTGCTGACTACAAGCGCTATCCAACACTGCCTTCCAACTTCAAACTCAACAACTTATCAGCTTCCACAGCAAACTCCATTGGTAGCTGATTGAAAACATCCTTGCAGAAGCCGCTAATCATCATCGAAATAGCATCTTCTGAGGAAATACCTCGTTGAGCGAAGTAAAATAACTGATCTTCCCCAATCTTGGAAGTAGAAGCTTCATGCTCCACCTTCGCAGTGTTGTTTTGCACCTGGATGTAGGGGAAAGTATTCGCGTGAGCATTATCCCCAATCAGCATGGAGTCGCACTGGGAATAATTTCTCGCCCCTTTAGCCGTCGGATTGACTTTCACCAAACCCCGATAGCTATTACTAGAATTACCTGCGGAGATTCCTTTAGAAATAATTGTGCTGCGGGTATTCTTACCTACGTGAATCATCTTGCTGCCGGTATCGGCTTGCTGCTGATGATTTGTCAGCGCCACGGAGTAGAACTCACCCACAGAGTTATCACCCACCAACACACAGCTGGGATATTTCCAAGTAATTGCCGAACCTGTTTCTACTTGAGTCCAGGAAATCTTGGAATTTACGCCCTGACACAAACCGCGCTTGGTGACAAAGTTATAAATACCGCCTTTACCGTTAGCATCGCCAGCGTACCAGTTTTGGACGGTGGAATATTTAATTTCGGCGTTGTCGAGGGCGACGAGTTCCACAACGGCTGCGTGCAACTGGTTGCTGTCATACATTGGTGCGGTGCAACCTTCGAGGTAAGAAACATAACTACCTTCTTCGGCGACAATCAAAGTCCGCTCAAATTGTCCCGTGTCACCAGAGTTGATGCGGAAGTAGGTAGACAGTTCCATTGGGCATTTCACGCCTTTAGGAATATAGACAAAGGAACCATCGCTAAATACGGCGGCGTTCAAGGCGGCAAAATAATTGTCAGCGATGGGAACAACGCTACCTAAATATTTTTTGATCAATTCTGGGTGTTCTTGCAACGCTTCCGAAAACGAGCAGAAAATAACGCCGTCTTCCGCTAGCTTTTCTTTAAATGTAGTAGCGACAGAAACGCTATCGAAAATTGCATCAACGGCGACGTTTGCCAGTCGCTTCTGTTCAGATAGAGAAATGCCTAACTTCTCGAAGGTTTCTAAAAGGGTTGGATCAACTTCATCCAAGCTGTTCAGCTTTTTTTTCTTCTGTTTTGGCGCTGAGTAATAAATGATATCCTGATAATTGATTGGCGGATACTTGACATTCGGCCAAGTTGGTTCCGTCATTTTTTGCCACTGGCGATAAGCTCTGAGGCGAAAGTCCAGCATGAACTGCGGCTCGTTCTTCTTAGAGGAGATCAAGCGAACAACGTCCTCGTCTAGTCCACGCGGAATAGTGTCGGCTTCAATGTCGGTGACAAAGCCGTACTTGTAGGGTTGGTTGACTAAGGTTTTGACAGTGGCACTCATCAGTAATAATCTCTCGTGTTCGGAACTCTTTTAGGATGGGAGACGGGCTGTGGCTAACCGATTCCCATCTCCCGTTACGGAATGGTTACACGCCTGCTAGAATAGTGGTGGAGAGTAAAACAACAGCTTTGTTGTTTAATGTATCTTCATTTTACGCTAAATTAACAACAACAATGTTGTCAAAGTCAAATTTTCAAAGAAATTTTTGGGGCGTTCGCTGAACGTCTCGCACCAGAAGATGGCGACTACCCACCAGTCCTCAACCAAGCAAGATATCCTAGAGTATCTGCACAAACACGAAAAAGCAACGGCTTTGGAGCTAGCTGAAGTTTTAGACGTTACCCCACAAGCGATTCGTCGCCATCTCAAAGATTTGGAGACGGAGGAGCTAGTTTTGTATGCGACATCAATGCAGGCGGCGGGGATGGGGCGGCCGCAGCACATTTATCAACTGAGTCGTCAGGGACGCGATCGCTTGCACCGCACAATGAGCGATCGCTTTGGTGATGGCCACGGCAATTTTGCAGTTTCGCTGCTAGATACCTTAGCCGAAACGGTGGGACACGACCAATTTAAATCGATTTTAGAGAAGCAGTGGCAGCGCAAAGCTAAAGAATATCGCGATCGCTTGGGTAACGGTTCACTGCGGGAACGGGTAGCTAACTTAGTAGAGTTCAGAAAAGCCGAAGGTTTCATGGCAGAGTATCACCCTGTTGATGTGAATGACTCCTTTGAGTGCGATCGCTTTATCTTAATGGAGCATAACTGTGCCATTTCTAACGTTGCCGAGTCTTTCCCCAGCATTTGTGGTCACGAATTAGAAATGTTTGCTGCTGTATTACCAGATTGTACTGTAGAACGCACCCATTGGATTATTGATGGTGAACATCGTTGTGGGTATTTGGTACAAGTTCGTCATTAGTCATTTGTCGTTTGTCCTTTTTTCAAGAACCAATGCCCAACTAAATTTGAGATAGCATTTATGGACTTACCACCACAGCAACCATCAGCACAATTTTTAACCCTGGAAGAGTCAGCAAAAGTAGACGCCGCTTTGTTGTCTTCCCCAGAAAAGTTTTTAACAAGATTGACAATTTCATCACTTAAGCTTTTGAAGCATATCGCCCAAGAGTATGATGTTGCTATTGAAGATTTGACAGCACCACAAGTAATTGCTTGGTTTGAAAAAGATGGCAAAATTCGCCGTGAAGAGGGAATTGAAGGTTCATACCTGAAATGGTGAACTGTGGTAGTAAAGTTTGCATTTCATTAAATTTTAAAAAATAGCTATGTAAAATATCCCGTTTCTAAAAACATTTCTGTTGCTTAGAAGCGGGATATTTAATAGATAAGATATGTTGGCAATTTTGCCTAAATCCCAATATTAAAGCGAGAACCTTTTAAGTAGCAGACGATGAGTCTATTTATTTTTGTGACTCTGCCGCCCAGCTTTAGCATGTTGTTCTGATGTGCCTCCTTGAGTACCCTTTTCTTCGCTGTCGTCATCATCGCTATCTTGATTACGACCGCCACTGTGGGAACTCTTGCCACCCTCACGACCGATTTCAGCCATGTGTTCTCTATCCTGACTCACAGCTTCACCACCTTTGTGGCCAGCTTCACGAGCTTCTTCGGATGTAAATTCGTGGGCGGTACCCTTCTCATGGGCAGCTTGTCCGCCCTTGCTTGCTATTTCGCGCTGCTTGTCATCATCCATAGAAGCAAAACCACGTTTGCTTGTGTCTGCCATGACAGTACTCCTTGTAATTAACTAGAGTTTTTGGCTTTTTCAGCAAGTCCAAACCGATATCAGTTTTCGATTTCATCAATTCATTGACTTTTCAAAGTTAGCTATCAAATCTTCTATATTCATGGCTCTTTAGAAAGAAATATTCAGGGTTAATGCTTAACTTTGGATATACAACTAAAGTTACTCTTTGCTATATAAAAAAGGAGAAATTAATGCATTATGGAGAATAAATATATGAATTAAAGCCCAATACGGTTTGATTAAGGCAAGAGACGGCGATTTATCGCGTCTTTGGATCTAGAATTTTCATCAAAAACCTTAACCGAACCGTATTGAATTAAAGCCCGCGTAGTAGTACTTTGCTAGCTAGTTTTGGGAGTTTTTAGTAAGGACTAAATGACTTACTAAAAACTGGCTCACCCAGCAATTTCAACTTGACAGACTAGTAGTGGAAATCCCAAAAAGAGGTAAAACGATGAAATTGGAAAGCAGTGTCTTTGACGCTAATGATTTAATTCCTGCTAAATATACCTGTGACGGTGAAGATATTTCCCCACCCATCGTCTGGGATGAAGTTCCCATAGGAACAGAAAGCATAGTATTAATTGTTGATGATCCTGATGCACCCGGACGGACATTTGTTCATTGGGTTGTTTACGACATTCCAGCTACAGTTCGCCAATTACCAGAACATATAACGGCTGTAAAAACTCTACCCAATGGCGGAGTCCAGGGAAAAAACGATTTTGGCAAGTTTGGTTACGGTGGCCCATGTCCACCCAGTGGCATTCATCGCTACTTTTTCAAACTTTATGCCATAGATAAAAAGTTGGGTTTATCAGCAGGGGCTAGCAAAAACCAACTTTTAGCAACAATTGATAGTCATATTTTGGCAACGGCAGAATTAATTGGACGCTACAAACGCCAGTCTTAAATAATCAACAAAAAGCACCTTTTTTCAAGGTGCTTTAATTTAAAATAAATAACATTTGATTTTTCAGACAATTCTTTAAGCAGTGTAATTGTTAGTCCGGGGACTGCGAGCGCCAGCTACCGCTCCCATCATTGCAGCTACTAAACCCAATAAGGAACCAAACACAAACCACCATAATCCCGAACGCACATTTGCTGCAATCTCACGAGCTTGTTGAGCAGTTACGTTTGTTTGCGGAATGTTGGGGGCAGCGCCTTGCTGTTGTACCTGGTTTATCACTTCCCCAGCGTTGGAAGCCGCAACACCAAAAGCACCCGATACTCCACTTGCAAATAGCCATGAGCTAACTGCCAAAGTTGTTGCCCAAAGAATTGCGCCGTTCAGAAGCGCTGTATTGCGATTCATTGGCCCACAAGCACGGGCTGTAACCCAACCACCAGTAAATAGAGAAATTAGTAAAGCGATAGTTGACCAAAGCCCCGCATTACCCGCAGCGTTAGGGGCAATTGATCTGGGTGCACCTGAACCTTCCACTGTACCAGCTGCGATCGCACCAATTATAGAACTCAAAATTAGTTGTGTAGCTAAAGAAACCAACAAACCTGCAAAAATTGGCCCCCAGCGAACACGGTCATGATATTCAGCTACTCGACCTGCTACCACAGTATCAGTAGGAATAACGTCATTGCCTGTTCGATTTACGTATGACATAGCTTATGTTCTCCAGTGCTTTTTCAGCAAAGTTCCTGCTCAGGTATATTTATCTTTATGCTTAAGATTAAATAACTAAATCACCTACTTTTATCTCTATCAATAGAAAGAGTTAATACCTCTGTCTTTAGTGATAAAAAAGAGATTTTTGTTTAACAAGTTTTAATATAATTTAGTATTTTTTAATGTCTGAAATAATTATTTAGAAATTATCAATATGAAAATTTTTAAATTAGGATTAAATTATTAATTTTTACAAGAACCTAGCTTTAATTGTGTATGCAATTAGACTTAATACAAAACTGAATTGCCAATTAGCAAGTCCGGGAGCGTCATTATGAATTACGAATTTTACAAATTACGAATTAATTTGAACGCATCCTCACAGCTGTGCCTGTGGCAGTAATCAGCAAAAGAACTCCTGACTGGTCAAGATTGATTGTGCCAGTATCAATTTCAATCCCGATCACAGCATTAGCTCCTAAACGTTGTGCTCGTTGTTCTAATTCTTCTAGTGCCTTGCGTTGACCCTGCTCAAATAGACGCTCATAGCTAGCAGTACGTCCACCGATAATATCTCGAATACCAGCCAAAAAGTCCCGCAAGAAATTGCTGCCGTAGACTACTTCTGCTGTCACAATGCCTAAATACGACTCAATCATGGCTCCTTGAATTACATCAGTGGTAGTTATAATCATAAATTAGCCTCCTAGATAGAATATAGGTTGATATTTATTATCAAAGTGTTTATCAAAATACTTTAGCGATTGTAACTTCGATTACAGAAGATAAGTGTGAGAGAATGTTTCTCACACAATTTTAGCTCGCGTTTGCATCTGTAATATTTTCCTCAACAGAAACTAGGGCTTAAAGGAACATTTGACTGATTAAGTTTATCTTACCGTGTAATGACAAAAAAAGGATGTTAACGCCTGGATAATTACTTTTCAAAGGGTAGTATCGAAGACTAAAAAGATGAGCAAAGTTGGATACAGAGCTAGCAAATTCTTAAACTCAATAAAAAACAGGAATGAATCTCAAAGCCTGTAAGCTTGGCAAATCAATATCTAGAATTAAGTCAGATGGCTGTTGGGATTTCTAGGAAACACGTATAACTACTGACAAAAACAGTGTCATTTCGCGATTGTACTGATTTATATGGAGGGTAACTTCATCTGAAACTTGATATCTTACACTTTATCCTTCAGTAAAAACTCTGTTATGTAGTGCTGATTGTAAAGGAAAGAGTGGATGAAATATTGACATCTTAATTAATACGAAGAAATACAGTTTTCAAAAGTCCATATTTTTGTTTTAATGTACAAGAAAAAAAGTCCTCTAAAATTTCAGGAAATTTACTGTGTACAAGCCAACATCATTCGTGTTTAGTGTGGTGTTACTAGGATGTTTTACCTTCACCATACCTTCAGTAGCTCAGGCTCAGGTATTAGTGGCGCAAGCCAAAAACCCAGAGCTAAAGCAACTACTAGAAGAAGGACGGAGGTTAGTAGATGCTGGTGATTATGGTGGTGCGATCGCGGTTTATCAGCAAGCAGCTACCATAGATCCCAAGAATGCGAAAATTCATTCAGGTATTGGCTACTTATATGCTCAACAGGGAAATTACCAGGCAGCATTAACTGCTTATCGTCGTGCGATCGGTATCAACCCTAACAATAGTGATTTTTACTACGCTGTGGGTTACATCAAAGCCAATTTGGGCGACACACGTGGGGCAAAGGAAGGCTACCGTCGTGCTATACAACTGAACCGTAACAACGTTAACGCCTATTTAGGATTGGCTGTAACGCAATCACGTATGGGAGACTATACTGCTGCTACCTGGGCTTATGAACAAGCAATCAGCTTAGATAAAAACAACGCCCAGACTTATGAATTGATGGGTTCGATGTATAAACAGCGACGACAAGCCAAACAAGCAAACAGCTTGCTTCAGAAAGCGCGTGACTTGTACAAGCGACGCAATGACTCAGATGGCGTAGAAAGGGTAGAAACCATGCTGCGACAGTTAGGAGGATGAGGTTAATCTAACTGGCGTCCCGTTAATTCCACAAAAATATCTTCCAGGTTAGAGGGACGCACCATCATTCCGGTTTTATCGGGCTGTTCATCCAAGTAGATATTTGCTGCTTCCAAGGATGGGAAAAACAGATATTCCCAACTACGAGCGCCATCACTTCCCACATCAGACACACCTAATTGTTTCATCACTAAACCTTCACCGTGAGCAGAACGCAGTTGTTGTAAAGTTCCCAAAGAAATCAGCTTACCGCTATCCATAATACCGATGCGTCCTGGCTTGGTAGAGCCGAAAGCATCGCACAAATATTCGACCTCATCCATATAATGGGTCGTCAGTAGCATCGTCATCCCTTGTTTATTCAAATCCCGAATAATTTCCCAGAGGCGTCGCCTAGTTTGGGGGTCTAGTCCTACCGTTGGTTCATCCAAAAACAAAATTTGTGGTTGATGTAATAAAGCTCTCGCAATCTGCAACCGTCGTTTCATACCCCCAGACAGGGTTTTTACCAAATCATCGCGTTTTTCTGTGAGTTCAACATACTCTAGCCATTGATTAATCAATTTTTGTCGCTGCGGGTTACTAATGTGATGTAGTCTCCCATGCAGTTCCATATTTTCCCAGACGGTTAAATCATTATCCACACTGACTTGTTGCAAGACTACGCCAATACTCTGTTTTGCCAACATGCCTTGGCTCATCACATCATATCCACCCACTTCTATCCGTCCTTGGGATGGTTTCGTGAGTGTAGTCAGCATCCGAATTGTGGTTGATTTACCCGCACCATTCGGGCCAAGTAGAGCAAATATCTCTCCCGCTTCAATTTTGAATGACAGGTCATTGACTACAGGTACATTGTTGTAAAACTTGTAGACATTTTCTAAAAAGACAGCAGCAGTCACGTCGCTTCGCTCCGAATTCAAAATTCAAAATTCAAAATTAACCATCCCTATAAATAAATTTAGGGACTTGTATCCGTTTAAGTAAAAGTTGCAAACGGCATGACTTTATAATCGTCAAATACCCAATGCCCAATGCCCAATTCTCCATGCTCCAGCGATCGCTAGTCAGATTTTTTCGTATCCGCTGATTTACTTGCCTTTGGTACTACTAGCACTTTATCAACGCGGTTACCATCCATATCCATCACTTCAATTCGCATCCCCTGCCATTCAAAATGATCTGCTGCGGTAGGAATACGTCCTAAATGGGTGATGACAAAACCGCCTAGTGTTTGATAACTACCGTGTTCATCAGATTCCCACTCTTCCATACCGAAAAGTTCCAAAAACTCCTCTACAGGTAACATCCCATCCAAAAGCCAGGAACCATCTTCACGTTGCACAGCTTGTGGTTGATCCTGTCCATCTGTTGAAGGAACATCACCCACGATTTCGCTCATGATGTCGTTGAGAGTGACTAATCCTTGAATCACGCCGTATTCATCGACTACCAGCGCCATGTGAGTAATGGTTTGCTTGAACAATTCCAAAACTTTTAAGCCACGGGTGCTTTCTGGCACAAATACGGGCTGCCGCAATCCGATGGTCAAGTCCAGTGGTTCTCCTCGGAAACTCCTAGCTAATAAGTCAGTGACCGGGATAACACCCAGCACATTGTCAAGTCCCCCCTGACAAACTGGATAACGAGAATAGGCACTATCAACCATTTTTTGGCGATTTTCTTCGGCAGAGTCGTCTAAGTCGAGCCAGACAATATCGGGACGGGGTGTCATTAAGTAGCTGACAGGGCGATCGCCTAAACGAAAGACTCGCTCCACCATATCCTGTTCAGCTTCCTCAAAAGTTCCTGCCTCAGTGCCTTGCTCAATTAAGATTTTAATTTCTTCTTCGGTGACTTGCGGCTCGGTAGAAGCTGTAATTCCCAGCACTCGCAGGATCAAATCTGTAGAAGCGCTTAAGAGATAAACCATTGGGGAAGCGATCGCCGATAAGGCACGCATTGGAATAGCTACAATCGATGCAATCCTTTCTGGGTTATTTAACGCCAGACGCTTCGGTACCAATTCACCAACAATGAGTGATAAATAGGTAATAATCAAAACCACTATTCCGAAAGATAGCGGTTCACTATAAGGTGCTAAAAAAGGTACACGCCCCACATAGATTGCTAGTTTTTCGGCAATAGTTGCTCCGCCGAATGCACCAGTCAAGATACCGATCAGGGTAATACCGACCTGAACTGTAGACAAAAATTGATTCGGAGACTCAGCTAGTTTCAGTGCTGCCCTTGCCTTGGCATCTCCTTGGTTGGCAAGCTGCTGTAGCCTAACTTTCCGTGCTGAGACAATTGCCATCTCAGACATAGAAAACACGCCGTTGGCAATAACTAGCACCAAAATGATTAAAATTTCAAAAGTGATGGAGGACATGTTTAAATTGCGGCTTATCAGAGCGAACGTAGCTCAATCTTAGTATCTAGTATTAAAGGTGTTTTGATAAATGCTTTGACTGTACACAAAGTAATAGTTATAGTTCTTAAGTTTATTAGTCGCTGTAGATTATTCTTCCACCGAAGGAATAAGAAGGCTGTTAACACTTTTAAAATAGTTGACATAAACTGCCTCAAGACTTGCTGACCCACAAAGACTCCCATCGCTAGTAGTACTTATGTCATTTTCTTCTATTGTGCGTGCCTTAGGCCGATCGTCGCTCACTACTGAATTTATTTCTAAGCTGAATCGACAACAAGAATTGCGGTTAAATGGCATTCCCAGACTGCCCAAATCTCTGGTGGCTTCGGCATTAGCACAGGCTCAGGGCAAGGATTTGTTTGTAGTTTGCGCCACTCTGGAAGAAGCTGGACGCGTTTACGCACAACTGGAGGCAATGGGATGGCAAACAGTACATTTTTACCCCACCTCCGAGGCTTCTCCCTACGAACCTTTTGACCCGGAAACTGAGATGAGTTGGGGGCAAATGCAGGTATTGGCAGATTTACTCAAAAATCAAGAGTCATTAGTCATTAGTCAGTTGTCATTAGAAACAAACCAAGAACAAATGACAAAGGACAAGGGACAAAGGACAAATTTAGCAATTGTGGCTACTCAAGGGGCGCTGCAACCTCATTTGCCTCCACCAGAAGCTTTTGAGCAATTCTGTCTTACCCTGAAAAAGGGGATGGAATTAGACTTGAATGCTTTCAGTGAGAAGATAACTATTTTGGGGTACGAAAGAGTTCCTTTGGTGGAAATGGAAGGGCAATGGAGTCGGCGGGGCGATATTGTTGATGTGTTCCCGGTTTCCTCTGAGTTTCCAGTCCGATTGGAATGGTTTGGTGATGAAATTGAGCAAATACGGGAATTTGACCCCGCAACCCAACGTTCTGCCCTCGACAAAGTTGACCAGTTAATTCTTACCCCCACTAGCTTTACTCCCATCGTCATGGCTGCACTGAAAAATAGTGCTGAGTTTGGAGTGCTGAGTGCTGAGTCAGAATTGAATTCAGCACCCAGCACTCAGCACTCATCGCTGATTGAAGGTAGTCGTCGCTTTTTGGGGTTAGCGTTCGAGCAACCAGCATCTCTGCTAAACTACTTAGCAGAAAATACCCTGATTGCCATTGATGAGCCAGAGCAGTGTCATGCTCATAGCGATCGCTGGGTAGAAAATGCCCAAGAACAATGGGGAATAGGGAATAGGGAATGGGGAATAGGGAATGGGGAAGAATCTACGTCTACTCCCGTAACATTGCCGAAAATTCACCGTTCGTTTGATGAGTGTCTGGTTGATGTTGCCAAGTTTAAAACATTATATTTATCGGAACTTTCAGAAGAAAATAGTGGGATAAATCTTGCCAGTCGTCCTGTTCCAGCTACGCCGCACCAGTTTGCTAAACTAGCTGAAACCATCCGCCAAGAACGCGATCGCAATTTCTCGATTTGGCTGCTTTCTGCTCAACCTTCGCGTTCCGTCTCGCTGTTGCAAGAACATGATTGTCCGGCTCAGTTTATCCCGAATCCCCGCGACTACCAAGCGATTGATAAGCTGCAAATTAACCATATTCCCATAGCCCTAAAATATTCTGGGCTTGCGGAACTAGAAGGTTTTATCCTGCCTACGTACCGCTTGGTAATCGTTACAGATCGGGAATTTTTTGGGCAGCATTCCTTGGCGACTCCCGGCTATATCCGCAAGCGCCACAAAGCGACTTCTAAGCAAGTTGATCCCAATAAGCTGCGTCCAGGCGATTATGTAGTTCACAGAAATCATGGTGTTGGCAAATTTGTCAAGCTAGAAAGCCTAACAATTAATAACGAAACCCGTGATTATTTGGTGGTGCAGTATGCTGATGGGTTACTTAGAGTTGCAGCCGATCAAGTAGGTGCTTTATCTCGGTTCCGCGCCGCAGGGGATAAAGCACCAGAACTCAATCGGATGACTGGTAAAGCTTGGGAAAATACCAAGAATAAAGTCCGCAAAGCCATTAAGAAACTGGCGGTGGACTTATTGAAACTGTATGCAGCGCGATCGCAACAACAAGGTTTTAGCTTTCCAGGTGATATGCCTTGGCAAGAAGAACTGGAGGATTCTTTTCCCTACCAAGCCACAACGGATCAACTCAAAGCTGTCCAAGATGTGAAACGAGACATGGAAAGCGATCGCCCAATGGATCGCTTAGTTTGTGGCGATGTCGGTTTCGGGAAGACGGAAGTGGCGATTCGTGCTGTTTTTAAAGCAGTCACCGCCGGTAAACAAGTGGCACTCCTTGCGCCGACGACCATTTTAACACAGCAGCACTACCATACACTCAAAGAACGTTTTGCACCGTACCCGGTAAATGTCGGTTTGCTCAACCGTTTTCGGTCTGCTGAAGAACGCCGTGATATTCAAAAGCGATTGGCAACTGGTGAATTAGATGTAGTAATTGGCACGCACCAACTTTTAGGTAAAGGTGTGACATTCCGCGATTTAGGACTATTGGTAGTAGATGAAGAACAGCGCTTTGGGGTGAACCAAAAAGAGAAAATTAAAAGCCTGAAAACTCAAGTGGACGTGCTTACCCTCTCAGCTACTCCCATTCCCCGGACTTTGTATATGTCCTTGTCGGGAATTCGGGAAATGAGTTTGATTACCACGCCACCTCCAACCAGACGCCCTATAAAAACTCATCTGTCACCGATTAATTCCGAAAGTATCCGCACTGCAATTCGTCAAGAATTAGACAGAGGTGGACAGGTATTTTATGTGGTTCCACGGGTGGACGGAATTGAAGAGACAACAGCCAATTTGCGAGAAGTCATACCGGGAGCTAGATTTGCGATCGCTCACGGTCAAATGGATGAAAGCGAGTTAGAGTCAACCATGCTCACTTTCAGCAATGGCGACGCAGACATCCTCGTTTGTACGACAATTATTGAATCTGGCTTGGATATTCCACGAGTCAACACCATTTTGATTGAAGATGCTCACCGCTTTGGTTTATCACAGTTGTATCAATTACGCGGTCGTGTGGGACGTGCAGGTATCCAAGCTCACGCTTGGTTATTTTATCCGAAACAGCGGACGTTATCTGACGCGGCACGGCAACGATTAAGAGCAATTCAGGAATTTACTCAGTTAGGTTCTGGATATCAGCTAGCGATGCGCGATATGGAAATCAGAGGTGTGGGTAACTTGCTAGGTGCAGAACAATCTGGTCAAATGGACGCCATCGGTTTTGATTTGTATATGGAAATGCTAGAAGAAGCAATTCGGGAAATCCGAGGACAAGAAATTCCGAAAGTGGAGGATACCCAGATTGACCTTAACCTGACGGCATTTATCCCCGCAGATTACATTACCGATTTGGATCAAAAGATGAGTGCTTACCGGGCGGTAGCTACAGCCAAATCTAAATCAGAATTAAAGCTAATTGCAGCCGAGTGGAGCGATCGCTATGGTACTTTACCTGTTCCTGCAAATCAACTTTTGCGAGTTATGGAACTCAAACAGCTAGCAAAAAAACTCGGATTTAGCCGCATTAAACCAGAACAAAAGCAGCACGTCGTTTTAGAAACACCAATGGAAGAACCAGCTTGGAATTTACTGGCGGCGAATTTACCAGACAATCTCAAAACGCGCTTTGTCTATTCTCCTGGTAAAGTGACGGTGCGCGGGTTAGGAGTTTTTAAAGCAGATCAACAATTGCAGAATTTGATTGATGCTTTCGGGAGAATGCAGGGTGCGATTCCAGAGGCGGCTATTGTTTGATCAGTGTTTCCGTCTGAGTAAATAGTTAGACCTCTAAATCCCTGTGGGGATATGATTTAAAGGTTAATGCTAAAGTGTTATCACTCAAGGGTAGGGGATAATTGCTAAAAGAATACGGCAATGAAAATTAAAGTCAAAAATCTTGGTGCTTTAAAGCAAGCCGAATTCACACTTGGCGACCTGACAATCATTTGTGGCTGCAATAATACAGGCAAGACTTACGCTACTTATGCGTTGTTTGGCTTTTTGTCTACTTGGCGACGAATGTTTGCGATCCAAATCAACACCGATAAGATCAAGCAGCTACTTGCGGACGGTGTAATTCGTCTTGATATACAAGAATATATTAAACAGTCCGAGCAGATTGTTGCTCAAGGTTGTCAGGCATATACCCAGCAATTACCAAAGATTTTTGCAGCACGGGCAGAACGATTTAAAACAACAGACTTTCAGGTAAGTCTCGACATCCAAAATATTAGTTTAGCGGGCAGATTTAATCGGGAAATCGCCTCCGGCGAGGCATCACTTTTCTCTATTACCAAAAGTGAAGAAAGCACAGAATTAGTTGTAACTCTGCTTGTTGAGAAAGAGAAGGTAAAAATCCCCCCCGATATCCTTGAGCGTATAATTGCTGACGCACTAAAAGATATCATTTTTGATCAGTTTCTTCCTAACCCTTTCATCGCTAGTGCAGAACGAACCGGTGCTGCCATTTTTCGCAAAGAGTTGAATTTCGCCCGCAATCGCTTGCTCGAAGAAATGGGTCAGACTGATAAAAACATCAATCCAAGAGAGCTTCTATTTAAGGTATACCAGGATTATGCGCTTCCAGTAGAAAAAAATGTGGATTTTACGCGGGAACTGGAGACAATTTTCCAAAAAAGCAGTTTCATAGCAGAGAACCATCCCAATGTGTTGGCTGATTTCGCCGACATCATTGGTGGTAAATACACAGTCACCCGTAATGATGAACTTTATTATGAGCCAAAGGGTAAACGGATCAAACTTTCTATGGATGAAAGTTCTAGCGCCGTGCGTTCGCTACTAGATATAGGCTTTTATCTGAGACACGAAGCCCAGCTTGGTGATTTACTGATGGTGGATGAACCTGAACTGAACCTACACCCCGAAAACCAGCGCCGCGTCGCACGGCTATTTGCCCAACTGGTGAATCTGGGCATTAAAGTTTTTATCACCACCCACAGTGATTACATTATTAAAGAATTGAATACGCTGATCATGCTTAACCATGATAAACCGCATCTCAAGCGAATTGCTGAAGAAGAAGGTTATCGGGCAGGAGAACTGATCTCTTCTGAAAACATCAAAGTCTATATCGCGGAAGAAGCACCGATAATACTAGAGGGCAAAAAGAGAAAAACTAAATGCCAGACTCTGACATCAGCCGACATAGATCCAGAACTGGGTATTGAAGCCCGCAGCTTTGATAAAACTATTGAAACTATGAACCGGATTCAGGAAGCGATTGTCTGGGGTGAGGAGTAATGTCTGATATTGCTATCCTCAAAGAGATGATCAAGGAAACCGCGATAGTAGCATTAGAAAATCGGCACAACAAAATGCAGGTCACACTCACAGAGGCTCCGCCCGCCAACTATTCCATCACTATTAATGGAATGCCTGATGATGATAATGTCATTGTAATTAAGGCAGATGCTTTTAACTCACCAAAAACAGTCTTTAAAGGAAAGTTTGGTGAATGCAAGCGTGCTGATTTTGTCATTGTTGCTGATACTGAGAACAAAAAGATTATCCTTTGTATTGAAATGAAAGGAGGTAAAGGAGGATCGGAAACAGAAATCATTCAGCAACTTAAAGGAGCGCAATGTTTTGTTGCCTATTGCCGAGAAATTGGTCAGTCATTTTGGAAGCAGCAAAATTTTCTCACTGATTATATGTATCGTTTCGTCAGCATTAGGGAAATTAGCATTTCCAAGCAAAAAACACGCACTGAGCGCCCAACGAGCAATCATGACCGTCCAGATCGGATGCTAAAAATTAGCTCACCAAATTACCTTAACTTTAATCATTTGATCGCAGGAAGATAGGTAATGGCTCTTTATATATAAAGACCTCCCAACTTTCCCCACACTATTCTATATCCAATAATTCGCTGGTTTCTGGTGGTGCGATCGCAATCGGATTAGCAAGTTGCGTGGTATGAGAATCCGCCGCACCAGAACCTAATATACTCGGCTGGATTGCAGAGTATATTAGGTTCTGGTGTTCTAGGTGGCTCCATCTCTCGGTAGGGACGCTACAGTTTATCTATCTGTGTTCAGCATCAACTTACTGCTCTGATTCATCCACTAACTTGCTTGGTTCACCGGGGTAAAAATCATAGTCCACAATCTCTGATAAACTGTAAGGACACTCTACCGGAAAAGCCCGCTTGGGCAAATCTGTTTCTCCAACAGCTAATTCGACACTTTTAAGGTAGGCTTTGCGAAGTGCTTCTTCAAGGTAGGGTTTGAGGCTAGGATTGTCTTCGAGCAGTTCAGCAATATCTAAGCGTTGAATCCGGAGTGTTGCTAACCAGCTACGGCTACGGCGTTGAGATTGGTACTGCCATTTTAGTAAATGTCCAATCAACACACTTAGGAACGTGGATTAAATAAGATCCAGAAATTGAGGATGCAATGATAGGCTGAAGT
>NZ_JBDNJQ010000112.1:0-27449 GCF_051172895.1 Nostoc sp. CALU 1950
CATTTTTTATCCAGTTGTTTATGCTTGTTTTTGTTTATTTGTCAAGTATTTTTTATACCAAATTAGATGAGCTTACCCTGGTTAGTACTAACAACTTCAACCACCAGTTTAATTGAGCGTCCCAGCGTAATTACGGGTTCTCGTTCCCAAAGGGGTTCACGGTCGAGAACGGTTTCATCAAGAACCACAACATCAGGACGACGAACTGTAGCTGCATCTGCGAAGGGGTAAATTAAACAAGTACGAGGAATAACCCAGGGAAGTTGTTCTGCAACAAGGTGTATGCCAATTTGGGTTGCAACTTTCCCACTCACCGTTTCGTGGGGGCCAGTGGGTTCCATGTCAATTATTTCTCCGTCTGCTAATTCATATTGGGGGTTATCTTGATATTGGCAGAGAAAATCTTCTTTAGTGAGGGTTTTTTGGGAGATATATGTCATTGAGCTAATCTCCTGAAAGTATGTTGTTTTAATTTTAAAGTATGTAACCACTGGGAAAGCGCCAGTTCCACAGGACAATTCTTAAACTTGGCAATCACACCCTTGATATTCATACTTTTATACAGGCGATGTCTGGCGACAAGAAGCAAAGCTTCTACGCATTTTTGGTAAAGGGGCTGATATGGGCAATCGCCTCCGGTTAGTGTTTGCATAATCGCCCTACAAGCTCTATTCTGTCAGACCATCAAGTTTAGCCAGTATTCTTAAGCCTTCTTCTGGGTTGCCAGTTGCAGCCATTGCTTTAAATCTTGTATGGGCATCAAATTCTGCTAGAGCTATGGTAGAAAGTTCTTCAATCAATTTATTGAGGCTGATACCTTTGGCTTGAGCCAGTTCTTTCAATCTATTATGCTTATCGTCTGGTAAACGAATAGTTAAAGTTGCCATTTTTGTTTAAGTCCTAATAATTTCTTCAGGTTTTAATATTGATAAGTTAGGAAATAACAATTCAGCATTTTGAAAATCTTTGATATTGTGAGTAGCAATCATTTGAGCATTTCCGGCAACTGCTAATTCAATTAAGTGATTATCAGCTTCGTCTTTTAAATTAGGTCGCCATAAATAATAGATATAAACCCATTTACTTACGCTCATCAATGATGCAAGTAAAACAGAAATTTCTTCAGTAGTTAAAGGGCATTTGGCGATAATTTCTGAGCGATGAATGACTGACTCATACTCCAAAAATAAAGCATTTCCCATCAAAGGCTGATATTCTCCTTTTAAACAGCGTCGAATGAGTTCTCTACTGGAACCTTGAGAGCTAATCAGCGCACTAATAAAAACGCTGGTATCAACTACAATTTTAATCGCCATGTAAACATGATAGCATATACGCTGTCAAAAATGTTCGTCATACACGTATCTGCTTTTGGCACATTCTCCTCATACCAGCGATCATCTAGTACAGGACGGCGTAAATAAACCACCCATTCCCAATCAACAAAACCCTTACGCTGTCTTCATTTTTAATTCCGCCTTGCGGTACTAGTCTAGCTATAGATAAAGTATTTAGGGACTTCCAGAAATTAAATTATTCAATTTTGTGAGCGAAGACTATCGTTAGATTCTTCCTCCCCTTAGACAAGTTTTCATTTATTTAAACCACATTTGTTATGGGGACAATGTTCCCGACTGCGTAGTCTATTTAATTAATAAAGTACTAGAAGTGACATTTGTACTCCAAAATTTGTGTTGATAATAAATTAGCGATGTCTACGACGGGCTACGCCTACGCTGATTGATCACAAAAATTTGGCTGAAAAACCATAAAAAGCAGGGTTTTTGCGAAGAATATTTCCACATGTTAATATTGTTTGTTTGGTTTAGGTACGGATATTCAGTATGGTTCCCATAAACACTGTTCTCCAAGATTCAGAGCAAGTCACTCGGTTGTTTTCTCATCTCGAATTTGATGGAAAAAAACTCAATCATCAACCGGGTAGTGTATTGGGAAGTACTGCATTGATTGCGGGAACCACCGTTGGGGCTGGGATTCTCGCCCTACCAGCCGTTACCCTGCCGTCTGGTATTGTGCCGTCTACATCTGGACTAATTGCTGTTTGGCTCTACGCTTTAGTTTCAGGGTTATTGGTTGCGGAAGTTACCTTAAACATGATGCGAACAGAAGGGCGTCCAAGTATAGGTTTTTTGGGAATTGTTGAGAAAATCCTTGGTAAGCTGGGAGCGCGAATTGCAGGCAGCGCATATTTATTCATGCACTATGCTCTCTTGGTAGCATACGTCACCAAAGGTGGAGAGATTTTAGGTTCTGCGGCGGCAAAAGTCTGGGGTGTGCAGATATTGCCGACGTGGGTGGGTACAACGACTTTTACGCTCTTATTTGGTGGGATTATGTATCTTGGGCGAGAAAAGTTTATTGAGAAATTAAACAGCGCCTTTGTCGGAATTGTCATTGTTTCCTTCTTAGGACTATTATTTCTGGCAGGAGGGCACGTTCAGAGTACCCAACTAGTATTTCAGGACTGGAGTGCCCTTGGTAGTGCCATTTCAGTAATGTCTGTGGCGCTATTTTTTCAAAACGTTGTGCCGTTGGTTGTGACACAACTCGAAGGGGATGCTGGCAAAATTCGCCAGTCCATCTTTATTGGTTCTGTAATTCCTCTAATTATGTTCTTGGCGTGGAATGCCGTAATTTTAGGAAGCGTCAGTCCCGATATGCTACATAGCACATCTGATGGTACAAGTGTTTTTGACCCACTGCAAATTCTCCGAGCAGGTGGGGCGGGGGAATGGTTAGGAGTGCTAGTATCCATTTTTTCAGAGTTTGCGATCGCAACATCATTTATTGGATTTGTCTATGGATTGCTAGATTTGTTCAAAGATATTTTTCTCCTTGCACAAGGTGGACTTTCTAGACGCTTCCCCCTCTATTCGCTGGTTCTTTTCCCTCCTATGACTCTCGGAACGCTTAATCCCAGCATCTTTTTTACTGCCTTAGATTACACTGGAACATTTAGTATCTCAGTTCTCGGTGGAATTATGCCGGCATTAATGAGTTGGAAGCAACGTCAAGAACAAGAAAATTTAGATAGCATAAATCAACCACTGGTTCCTGGTGGAAAGGTGACACTCATTGTCATGATTGGAGTAGCATTAGCCATGATGGGAAGACAAATTCTGTCAATTTACCATCAATAAAAATTTAATGTACTATAAAAGTATATATTTGTAGTATAAGTATGCCAACCACAATTAAATGAGTGATTCTCGCCTCGTCAAAATCAGCAAATATCTCAGCAAATATCTACGACACACACCGGATGCAATTGGAATTAAACTTGCTCCCGGTGGTTGGGTTGCTGTTGATGAACTACTTAGTGCTTGTGCTAGAAACAATTTTCCACTCACCCGTCAGGAATTACAGGTAGTAGTTGAATTCAACGAGAAACAACGCTTTTCTTTTGATTCTACAGGTACTCTTATTCGTGCGAACCAAGGACATAGTGTAAAAGTCGATTTACAATTAGAACCTGTTGTTCCCCCAGATGAGCTTTATCACGGCACGGGACGCAAATCTGTAGAGTCAATTCTGCAAACAGGACTTTGCAAAATGTCACGGCATCATGTCCATTTATCGAAGGATATAGAAACAGCACAGATTGTTGGTGCAAGACATGGAAAACCAGTGGTTTTTGCTGTAAATACTGCGGCAATGCATCAGGCGGGTTACATCTTCTATTGTTCTGCTAATGGTGTTTGGTTAGTCGATCATGTGCCGCCTGAGTATCTAAAAAAAAATTGAATTTGAGTGGAGTAAGTGCCAACGGCGAATTAATTCGCCGTCAATATTATCCGTGATGTGGATCTTCAATATACCTTTTAATTACGTCTGCTGAAACCTGTCCAGCAGTAGAGTAAAAATAGCTATTAGTCCATAAGCTAGGCAATTTCAATAGCTGGGGAAACTCTTTACGCAACATATAAGATGAACGCCCCTTAAAGGCTTTTACTATCTGATTTATAGCAATATCTGGCTGATGCTCTACAAATAAATGTACATGGTCTGGAGCGACTTCTAACGCTAAAACATCCCAATCTTTCTGCAATGCTAACTCATTGATGATTTGTCTAAGGCGTTTAGCCACTTCTCCTATCAAGACCCTTTTTCTTCGCTTTGGTATCCAAACCAAGTGAACTACTGCATTGCCTTTTGAGTGATTTCTTATCCTGTATTCTAATGTTGTGTTCATGTCGAATGCTCTAAGCTATTGACAAATATAGCCTATCTCAGATACAGTAATTGATTCAATAAAATATTGCAATTAATGCCACTCCAGTATGGTTGTCAGCAAGTCTTTATTAATCCAGATAATCAGTTAAAAGCTATTCTGGAGTATGTCTGTTCCATTGCCAATAGTCTTACAAACTGCGGCATTTATTATAGCCGTCAAATCTATTTCAAAACTGGCAAGTTTCCAAGCAAGGCAGACTTACATAAACAGATAGGGACTATTCAACGAAACAAGCACTATCAAGCTTTGTATTCAGATACGGCACAGCAAATACTAACTACTGTGGCTGAATCTTTTAAATCTTATATTGGACTGCTGAAAGGTATTGCAAAGGGAACGGTTAAGCAAAAACCTAAGTTACCTAATTATCGAAAATCAGGAGGTTTGGCACTAGCTACTTTTACTGGACGTTCAATAAAATTCAAAGACGGAATACTTCGTTTTCCAATGGGTTCTATATCAAAGGTTTGGTTTGGAATAGATGCCTTTTATCTGCCAATGCCGTCAAACCTTGATTTCAAGGCTATTCGAGAGATTAGAATCTTACCAAGAAATCGACAATTCTATGCAGAGTTCGTTTACCAAGTCTCATTCATTAGTGCTGATGTTGATAAAACCAAAGTATTAGGAATTGACCACGGATTAGACAACTGGTTGACTTGTGTATCAAATACTGGAACATCTTTTATTGTTGACGGATTGCATCTCAAAAGCATTAATCAGTGGTACAACAAGTCAGTTGCCAATATAAAAGAAGGAAAACCCCAAAGCTTTTGGTCAAATCGACTTGCGGCAATTACAGAAAAGCGTAATCGTACAATGCGAGACGCTGTAAATAAAGCTGCAAGAATTGTAATCAACTATTGCTTAGACAATCGAATTGGTGCTGTTGTTTTCGGATGGAACGAGGGGCAAAAAGACGGTTCCAATATGGGCAAGAAGAACAACCAAAAATTTGTTCAAATCCCTACAGATAAACTAAAAGACCGTATCGCCCAGCTATGTGAACAACACGGTATTGATTTTATTGAAACAGAAGAAAGCTACACCAGCAAGACGAGTTTTTTAGATGGTGATTTTCTGCCTACAATCGGTGCAAAACCCGATGGGTGGGAAAGTAGCGGGACTCGGATTACTAGAGGTCAATTTAGAACCTCAACTGGAATCAAAATAAATGCAGACTGTAACGGGGCAGTCAATATAATCAGAAAAGTAGCTGCGATATTTAAGTTTGACTTAAGTGGAGTAGGTAGAGGTGTTTTAAGTGCGCCTAAGAAAGTTCTTTTATGGACTCTTCAGAAATCCCCGCGCATTTATGCCGGGGAAGCTTAAGCACATCTTGATCTGCTCCTTGCTCTATCAACAACTTTACTCGCTCTAAGCTCTCAAAAACAATAGTGTGCATGAATTCCGTCCATCCCAGTTGCTCTGGGTTAGTACCCACGTTCAATAATAATTTGACAGCATCAAATCTCCCAAGATGAGCAGCTTGCCGCCAAGATCAATTCACCCATAGCGCTTGTACTCCTAATACTGTATTCTCTGATAGATTAGCGTCTGCAAAAACAGGGATTAGCAGTAATTCCATTTCGGTTTACATCTGAAAAAGGAACTTTGTAGATTTGTCTATAAAATTACAAACTCTCAAGAGTAAAAATACTATCAATCTCTTTGCCTACTCACCCAATGTAGGTTAAAAATCTCACCAAACAAACATTTTAGACCTATCCAAGACCCCAAGATGCCTTCTAAGCGAATCTTGTTTATCAGTAACGGCCACGGAGAGGACAACCACACCTCTCATGTTATTCAGACCTTGCGCCAATTGTGTCCTTCTATTGAGATGGCGGCAATGCCGATTGTGGGGGAAGGAAAAGCTTACCGCAGCTTGGACATTCCCATTATTGGGCCCACACAAACGATGCCCTCTGGGGGATTCTTTTACATGAAGCGCCTCTATTTGCTCAAAGATTTTCAATCGGGATTGATTGGGTTAACGTGGCGACAGTTACAAGCGGTGTTACAGTATGCTCCCAACTGCGATTTAATTATGGCTACTGGGGATTTTGTCTCCCAGACATTTGCTTACTTAACAAAGCGTCCTTTCGTTTCGTTTATCTCTTGTCTTTCTGCCATCTATGAAGGGCAATTGCGTATCAATCCGCTGCTGTGGCACGATCTGAATTCTTCTCGATGTCTGACAGTTTTTACCAGAGATTCCTATACGGCTTCTGACCTCCAGCGGCAAGGTATAGCTAAAGCTCAGTTTGGTGGTATTCCGGCTTTAGATCGCCTCGTCCCCGTTGGCAAAGACTTGTACCTGAAACCGGACGTTCCTGCGATCGCACTTTTACCAGGATCGCGGATGCCGGAAGCCGCGCGAAATTTCTGTTTGCAGTTACAACTGGTGGTAGAAATTGCCAAGGTGATGCCTGAGTCAGGATTCCAGTTTCGCGCCGCCTTGGTACCAAATTTGATGGAACAATTAGACGACATTGCTAAAAGCCAAGGTTGGGAACTGAATCAAGGCATACTCACCTATTCTCCTCCAGGAAGTTCTGCTGAGGAATCACCGCTTGTAGAAGTGAGATGTTACTCAGATGCCTTCAGTGATATTTTGTATTACTCTACCCTCGTCATTGGTATGGCAGGGTTGGCAGTAGATTTAGCTGTAGCGATCGGCAAACCGATCATCCAGATTCCCGGAGAGGGCCCGCAATTTACCTATCAATTTGCAGAAGCGCAAACGCGGCTGTTGGGCATTTCTGCCCAAACTATCGGCACTAAGCCAGCAACCCCTGAGATTCTCAAGCAAGCAGCAAAACGAGTAGTTGAAACTTTACAAGATTCAGACTACCTCGCTAAGTGCAAAGTAAATGGCCCTGAGCGATTTGGCCCACCTGGCGCATCTGAGAGAATTGCCCGCTTTCTACTAAACTCTTTAGGAGAAACTTGAGTAGAAATTTCGTCAGAATTCAGGAGTCAGCACGGTTCGGTAGCATGGTGTGGTAGGCTAACGCCGTAATGCATCTGAATTCTGAATTCTGAATTCTGACTCCTGACTCCTAACTCCTGAATTCTTACTTACCTATGAAAGTCCGCTCTAGTTACTGGCAACTGTTGCCTTATCTCTGGCCCCAATGGCCGCTGTTAATTCGGGGATTGGCTTGTATTCTAGGATTTGTGTTATTCACCCTAGCAGTGCCCTATTTAGCAGGTCAGGTCGCTTTTTATCTTGGCCAGGGAAATGTTAACCAGATTGCCTACTGGCTCGGACTAGCCACTGTGGTATTTTTGGTTCGAGGGCTTTGTCAATACGGGCAGAATGTCTTTATGATTGCTGCTGCCCTGAACATGGTTTTAAACTTGCGTAAGCGGGTTTATGCTCACCTGCACAAACTTGGATTAGATTACTTTGAAACCACACAGACAGGAGACTTGACTTATCGTCTGACAGAAGATATTGATCGCGTCGGCGAGATTGTAGACAAGTTATCCCATCAGTTTCTTTCCAATTTTTTGCAGTTAATTGCAATTCCCATTTACATGCTCTACCTGAATTGGCCGCTCACTCTTGCGGGTTTGATTTTGGCTCCTTTAATGGCTTGGTTGATCGGGCAATTTGGTCAGCGATTACTCGTGCTATCTCGCCAGAGCCAAAATCAGGTTTCCAATTTGTCGGCGATGCTAACTGAGGTATTTAGTGGGATTCGCGTCGTTCAAGCTTTTGCAGCCCAAGAATATGAGGTGAAGCGATTCAACAAAGAAGCAGAAATCAATCGCCAAGCTAAATATCGCGCTCTACAACTCAAATCCATTCAGTTTCCCGTTGTTGGTTTCTTGGAAGCAGTTAGTATTATGCTGCTGTTTTTATTGGGAGGATGGCAGATTTCTCAGAATCAGCTGACTGCTCAAGGGTTTATCAGTTTCTTAGCTGCTGTGGCTTTACTGATTCAGCCAATCGATCTGATGATTAGCAATTACAACGAGTACAAACAGACTGAAGCTTCCGTTGAACGCATCTTTGAACTGATGGCGAAGGAGCCTAGTATCAGCGAAAAATCCAATGCTCAGGCAATGCCAAGAGTTATGGGCAAGGTAGAGTATCGTCATGTCGATTTCGCCTACAATCCCGATCAGCCAGTGCTAAAGGATCTCTGCCTGAACGCTTCTCCTGGTGATGTCATTGCCTTGGTTGGTTCTTCTGGAGCAGGTAAATCGACGTTAATTAACCTTTTACTTCGCTTTTATGACCCTCAGAAAGGTCAAATTCTGGTTGATGATATTGATATCCGTGATGTCACACTCACCAGCTTGCGCCATCAAATTGGCATTGTTCCCCAAGATGTTACTCTTTTTTCGGGAACGATCGCTGAAAATATCGGTTACGGTCAGGAAAAATTAGATATATCAGCGATTCAAGAAGCAGCCAAGATTGCCAATGCTCACTCCTTTATCACCCAGTTTTCTCAGGGTTATCATACCTGGGTGGGAGAGCGGGGAGTTAACCTATCAGGAGGACAACGCCAAAGATTAGCGATCGCTAGAGCAGTTGCCAACGATCCTCGAATTCTCATCCTGGATGAGGCCACCTCTGCCCTCGATTCTGAATCAGAAGCACTAGTTCAAGAAGCACTGGAACGAGTGATGCAAAACCGTACCGTGTTTATTATCGCCCATCGCTTGAGCAGCGTTCGTCGGGCTGACTGCATTCTCGTAATCGAACAAGGACAGGTGGTTGAAGCTGGTACCCACTCCTCACTCCTGTCTCAGGAAGGACGGTATGCCCGTTTTTACGCCCAACAACTATACACTACAGATGAGTAGGGCATTGCCAAGTTATTGTCGGTTTGCTTATTTTATATCAATACCTCTGCCAATTTACGAGGGTTCAACGCCACCAGAAACGGGATGAATACGTCCTAAAGCAGTAAGCTTGGCAAAAATCTGGGTTAATAAAATGTTGCCAAAATGACCATCTACTACCAAGTACGTCAAAGGGAGAAAGTTAGCTACTAGCTCAAATAGTGAGTTAATCATCTTTTTAATTAACAATAGTTCAGATGTTAATATCACTTTGGTTTTGTTTTTATTTTTACTGCCTTTTGGTCGTTGCGTTTATCTACGGTAGCAAGCATCTTCCACAATGATAAGATATCAGGCATGATCCGAGTTTTCCTTTCATTGATTAGAATTGGATGGCAACAGACTGTTTAAATTTTTAATTGTAATGGTTTGACGATCAGACGCTGCACCGATAAGATTTGCACCATCTGGACTTAGCACAGCATCATGTTTAAGTCCATCAACATCAGAAATATATTTGTCATTCATCCAATTCCACAAACTTGTGGAACAACAATCGTTAAAAATGATTGTTTGACTATCAGGAGTAATAGTTAATGAATTTAATGAACTAGAATACCCCGGCAATGTTTTTAAGAGTTTTAAGCTTTGAGCATCCCAAACTTTAACCATCCAAATTGTACTGAGTTCTTGACGATCCATCCCGCCAGTGACTATTAATTTACCATCAGCACTGAGGGCGATTACCTCAACTCCAAGAGAATGAGCCGCCCAGCTTTGGATAAACTTTTGTTGACGTAAATCCCAAATCTTGACTCCACCCAGGCTACCAATATATAAATTTTGATTATCTTTGCTGACTGCTAAAGACAAAACATAACCACGAGTATTGACTTGCTGCTGAAGTTTACCCTGAGGTAAACTCCAAACTTTTACAACCGGATCGTTCATACTCCCAGTAACCAAAGTTTGAGCATCAGCACTGATATTTAAGGCTTGGACTTCTCCTAAATGTCCGGGAGAAAAGGTTTTATCTAATGTGATACTTTTATAATTCCATTTTTGAATTACGCCTGTAGATGTATCTACGACTAAAGTTTGATTATCTGGACTTACAGCGATAGATTGAATTTTGCCAGAAAAGATGCTCAAGGTTTGTTGCAGACTCTTGCTGTTAATATCCCAAACTTGAATTTTGTTCTCCCAATTCCCGCTGATGAGTGTTTGGTTATCTGGTGCGATCGCTAAAACTCCAATATGTTCTGGTATTTTCCAGGCTGGGATAGCTGGTGTATGAGTCGAGATATCCTTTTTTGGAGCTTGTTGCTGTGAGTCAGCGTAAATTTGTGGTATTTGCCAAAGTGGTGTAAGCATATACATCACCAGAAAAATCACCACATCGACAATCAAAAACCACTTGCTCCCGCGTGACTTTTTAACTGGTGGATTTGCTGGGTGTATAGTTTGATGTGCGCTAATAGCTGCGATAGCTTCCGGTAACTGATTAGATATGTTTGTCGCCGCCTGAGATGTCAGCTTTAAATATACTTGCTCACTCAACTGAAGAATTTTAAATTCTAATGGTAGTTCTTGACGATTAGCTGAAATAAAACCTAGCCCATTATAAAACTGTTTATCTTTACGCCAACCTAGACAGTACAGGGGTAGGGTGATTTGTGGCTGAATCCGAGCTAATAACAACCTCGTCATTTCTTGTGGTTGATATTGTGGCTCAATATGTAAGTTAAATAATATCGAACAGTTCGTATTCTTACCAAAGTGAACGTAACCTATTGGGCGTTTATCTTTTTCAATTACTAACTCTTCCCATCTAAAAATAAAGCGATTCAAAATGAAGTATAGGGAGATGAACCACAAAGCGATCGCAATTCCCGAAACTGGTAGATCCAGTAAAAAATAATCAAATTCCGCTATCCAGGTTAAACCCAAAAGGGCTTTGATAAAGCTTAAAGTTAGACTAATCACCACAAAACTGCTGCTTGCCATCAAAGCAAGTACAGTCAAAATATAAAGTAGAGATTTTCTAAATCTTTGCCGATGCCAAAAGGTTTTGTAAATTTGCCATTGCTCTTTAACATCTTGGAAGGGGCGAATAGAAATCCCAGGTGGTAAAGCTAAACTTGTTGATTGATGTTCGCCGATGGGTATTGGAGGTTGCAATAATACCATTGCAGGTAGTTGATAAAGCTGCAATTCTTTGGGCTTATCTTTCTTGGGAAGAGCGACAAACCCAAATCGTTCATAAAATGATTTGAGATGAGGAAGATAAACTAGATATACAGGTAAACTAACATTTTCTAGGCAATTCCAGAGTAACAGTGAACCAACACCTTGGTAGCGATGTTTAGGAGCAATATAAATGTTAGACAGTATATTATATTTTTTTCTCGCTACAAAGAATGCCCAGCCAACAATTTGCTTTTGATATTCAACAAAAAAAACTTTATCATTGGCATAATTGCGTGACATTAAATATGCAGAAAGTATGTATATGCCAAATCCAAATGCAACTGCACCACCCATATACAAAAATACAAAAAAATCACTTGGGCTGACTGCTGAAGAAATAATCTGCCAATCAAAGAAGTGATTTGGCGGTTTTCCATACTCAAATAAATATGCTTTATAATTTATCTCTAATCTCTTGACAAATATGTCTAAAACTGTTCGGATACAAAGAACTATCCCTAAGATAGATGTCAAAAGAAATATCCAACCAGAGTATTTAGAGTTGTGCGCTTGTAACTCTGCAACAGTGCCTGTACGGAAGGAGTATCCTGAAGATGGTTTTTCAGATGAAGACATCGATTACTCAACCTATTAATAGTTGCACGCCTGAGAAAATATTTGTGCGATCGCTCTCAGCTTTTCACGCAACTCAGATGATGGAGAACCGCAATTACACCGAAAAAATATAGAAGGCAGAAGGGAAAAATGCCCTGAATCTGCCCTTTGCTCAACATTTATTAACTTGGAGCTTAAGTTAACACCTTAACGCCTTTATCTTTAGTGGGGAAGTTTGGATAATTATCAAAAAATGTAGTTAGCAATGATGTAGTCATTGATTGCTCTAGAAAAGCTGCGATTATTCCCAAAATTATTTATGGGGGAACTCAACTCATGACTAGTTCAATTATCAATCCCGTTGAGCGCGCGGAAATTACGCAACAATTATCGGAAAATATTATTCTCACGACATTAGCCTAGGGGGACGTTCGTGGTAGCGTCTTGTAGAGAAGTCCGGTTTTAAACCAATATTTCAGACGCTCGTAGACTCACTACCGCTGCGCTATCACCCAGTAGTACAGAATTTATTCTGAATTCTGAATTCTGAATTCTTCTTCATATCAACATCCCAGCAATACAAGCGGTGATAAAACCCGCTAACAATCCGCCAATCATTGACCTTACACCCATGCGAGCTAAGTCATGCTGGCGATTTGGTGCAATCCCGGCAATGCCGCCAATGGTAATGCCAATTGAACCTATATTCGCAAAATTACATAATGCATAAGTCGCAATAGTTACCGCACGTTGGGAGATTTTACCACTCTCAATTAGTGCCTTCAAATCTAAAAAAGCAATAAACTCATTCAAAATTGTCTTTGTACCTAATAATGCCCCAACTTGCCGACAATCAGCCCAAGGTACGCCCATTAGCCACGCCACGGGAGCCATAACAAAAGACAAAATCCACTGTAATGAGAGTTGCTGTAAGCCTACAAATGATCCCAACCATCCCAAAAGTGCATTGAGAGCAGCCAATAATCCCAAAAAGGCGATAATCATCACCCCAACGTTAACTGCTAGCTTCACCCCGTCAATTGCTCCAGTAGTAGCAGCATCAATGACATTTACATAATTCGTTTCTACATCCACTTTTGCTTTACCAAGCGTCTCTGAAACTTCTGTTTCTGGGTAAAGTAATTTTGATACCACCAATGACATGGGAGCAGTCATAAAGAAAGCAGCAATCAGGTGTTCTGTTGGGATGCCAAAGGAAAGATATGCCCCTAGTACTCCACCGGCAATTGTGGCAAAACCACCAGTCATCACGGCATGGAGTTCCGATTGCGTCATATTGGCTACATAAGGCTTAACCATCAACACTGATTCTGTTGGGCCCAAAAAGATGTTACCTGCACAGGATAAAGATTCAGAACCCGATGTTTTCATCGTTTTCATCATTACCCACGCCATCACCTTTACCACCATCTGCAAAATGCCGTAGTAATACAAGACGCTGATGAAGGCAGAGAAAAAGATAATTGTCGGCAGCACTTGAAAAGCAAAGAAATGATCTTTAAAATTTTCTCCAAAGACAAATTTTGCACCGACATCAGAAAATGCTAAAAATTGGCTGACAACATCTCCCAGAGATTTAAACACAGTCAAACCCCAAGGAGTTTTAAGAATCACTAGCGCAAATGCAAACTCCAATCCCAAACCCCATGCCACTATACGCCAACGCACCGCACGACGATTAATAGAGAAGGCGTAAGATATACCGATAAAAACTAAGATTCCCAACGCAGAGATGGCGCGTTCCATGTTGACTCCTGGAAAGGTATTGCTAAGGCACTTAGTCACAGAGCATACACAAAATCTGCATTTTTTTGTGGTTTTGTAGCCAATTAGTAGAGTTTTGATGCTGTAAATCAGAATTTAGCGATCGCACATTCATTGAAAGCGGCGGGAAACTCCATCCCCTGGTGGGTATAGAAGGATAGTCGCCCCGCCGCTTGGGGCATTGGGCATTGGGCATTGGTAGCTTCTTCCTCAGCCCCATGCCCCCATTCCCTTCTGCGTGGAGTTTTTCATATCTTGTTACAAAATTGTCTCCCCAAATCTTAAGCACATTTGCATTAATGGGAACAATCAATGTGAACAACAAAAAATTAATCTTATAGGGAAAAGACAATTATGGTAGCACTAATTGGTTATCAAATAAATGAACTAATTTATTCCGGCTCAAAAACCCTAGTACATCGCGGCATTAGAGAATCAGATCAAAAGCCAGTCGTGATTAAACTATTACGGCGTGAGTATCCCACATTTTACGAACTCGTGCGGTTTCGCAATCAGTACACCATTGCGAAAAATCTAGATATTGATGGAATTATCAAAACTTATAGTCTAGAGAACTATCAAAACAGCTATGCCTTAGTTATGGAGGACTTGGGTGGCATTTCTCTCCAAGAAGAGATGGCGAAATGGGGAGATCAGGGAATGGGGGGAAGTGCTGATGGGTTGCAGACATTTTTTCACATTGCTTTGCAAATTATCTCCATTCTTGATGGACTATATCACAACCGAGTGATTCACAAAGACATTAAACCCGCCAACATTTTGATTAACCCCACCACAAAAGATATAAGACTCATCGATTTTAGTATCGCCTCCTTACTTTCTAGAGAAACGCAAACTCTGACTAATCCAAATATTCTAGAAGGGACATTAGCATACCTTTCTCCCGAACAAACCGGACGAATGAATCGGGGAATTGACTATCGCAGCGACTTTTATTCCTTGGGTGTCACCTTTTTTGAACTCCTCACCGGACACTTACCTTTCAAATCTGATGAACCGATGGAGTTGGTGTATTGTCATTTGGCAAAGCTTCCTCCACAGGTACATAGTCTCAATCCTAATATTCCCCCAATTCTGTCTGAAATTATTAGCAAACTGATGGCAAAAAATGCCGAAGATAGGTATCAGAGTGCATTGGGGTTGAAGTATGACTTAGAAATTTGCTGGCGTCAGTGGCGAGAAACTGGCAGTATTGATGTCTTTGAGTTAGGAGTGCGGGATATTTGCGATCGCTTCATCATCCCAGAAAAGCTCTATGGACGGCAAGCAGAAGTAGAAAGCTTACTCGCAGCATTTGATAGAGTAGCTAACCCCCCTGAATCCCCCAGGGAACTAAGGGGGGTAGAAATGATTTTAGTAGCAGGTTTCTCTGGTATTGGTAAAACTGCCGTTGTTAATGAAGTCCATAAACCAATTGTGCGACAACGGGGTTATTTTATCAAAGGTAAATATGACCAGTTTCAACGCAACATTCCCTTGGGAGCTTTTGTACAAGCATTTCGAGATTTAATGAGGCAATTACTGAGTGAAACCGATGCTCAACTTGAACAATGGAAAGCCGCAATTCTCACAGCTTTGGGTGAAAATGCTCAAGTAATTATCGAAGTTATTCCCGAACTAGAAAAAATTATTGGTCAACAACCGGCAGTATCTGAACTTTCAGGGACTGCTGGACAAAATCGTTTCAATTTACTGTTTCAGAAATTTATCCAAGTTTTCACAACCAAAGAGCATCCTTTAGTGATGTTTCTTGATGATTTGCAATGGGCAGATTCAGCATCTTTGAAGTTGATGCAATTGCTAATGAATGAAGCTGAAATTCACTCTATGTTAGTTATTGGTACTTATCGTGACAATGAAGTTTATCCAGGACATCCGTTAATACTAACATTAGAAGAAATTCATAAATCTAGAGGTTTCATTAATACGATTACTTTGGCTAATCTCAATCATATAGATATAAATAATCTAATTAATGATACTCTTAAATGTGACTTACCAGTTACCCAAAGCCTCACAGATTTAATATATCAGAAAACTCAAGGAAACCCCTTATTCACTAATCAATTCTTCAAATCCCTGCACGAAGAGAAGCTAATTAACTATAACTTTGATATGGGTCATTGGCAATGTGATATTGCTCAGGTTAGAGCATTAGCATTTACTGATGATTTGGTAGAGTTTATGGTGCTTCAGTTGCAGAAGTTACCAGAAGCAACTCAAAAAGTTTTGCAGCTTGCAGCTTCTATTGATAATCAGTTTGACTTAGCAACTCTCGCAATTGTCCATGAAAAATCTCTATCAGAGACAGCAGCAGACTTATGGAAAGCTTTGCAAGAAGGTTTAGTCATCCCCACAACTGAAGTTTATAAGTTTTATCAACAAGAATTAGAAGAATCTGTAATTGCTTCTGATTCCTGGATGCTGAATTCTGGCTCCTGTTCCTACAAATTTTTGCACGATCGCGTTCAGCAAGCTACTTATTCTCTAATTCCTGAAGACCTAAAACAGACAGTACATCTGAAAATTGGGCGATTAATTTTGAGAAATATTTCCTTTGAACAGCGCGAAGAACATATCTTTAAATTAGTCAATCAGTTAAATTTGGGAGTTGAACTAATTACTCAGCCAGAGGAACGAGAAGAACTGGCAAAATTAAATCTAACTGCAAGTCATAAAGCCAGAATTTCAACTGCTTATGAAGCTGCTATAGAATACACAAATTTTGGAATTAGGTTACTCACAGAAGATTGCTGGCAACATCAGTATGAGTTAGCTTTAGCACTGTACTCAACATCTGCCGAGGTAGCCCATCTTAACGGTGATTTTGAACAGATGGAGCAATCAGTACAAGTAATATTAGAAAATGGCAAAACACTGAGCGATCAAGTCAAAGCCTACGAAGTTAAAATCTTATCTCAGGTAGCACAAAATAGAATGTGGGAGGCGATAAAAACGGGACTAAAAGTTCTCAAATTATTGGAGATAGAACTACCCGAACAGCCAACACCAGAAGATATTTCCCGTGGACTACAGGAGACACAATTAGCTTTAGAAGGTAAAGCCATTGAAGACTTATTAGAGTTAAAAGTAATGACTGAGCCAGATAAGTTAGCAGCTATGAGTATATTGACAAATATAGCTGCTGCTGCTTATTTAGTTATCCCAGAACTCTATCCCCTAATATTGTTCAAACAGGTTATGTTATCCCTCAAGTATGGAAATACTGCTAATTCTCTCTATGGATATTCATGTTATGGACTGATTCTGTATACTTTTCTTGGAGATGTTGAATCTGGTTATCAATTCGGTCAACTGACTCTCAAGTTATTAGATAAATTGAATGCTAAAGAATTTATAGCTAAGACCTATGCGGTTGTTTATGGCTCTTTGAATTCTTGGAAAAATCATATTAGAGAACTTTTACATCCTATACAATCAGCCTATTCTAGCGGGTTAGAAACAGGAGATTTAGAATTTGCAGGTTACTGTGCATTTATTTATTCCTTGAATTCATATTTGGCTGGTAAAGAATTATCTTCTGTAGTACAGATAATAGCAAATTATAGTCAAGGACTCGCACAACTTCGTCAAGAACCATCGCGAATTAGAAATGAACTGTACCGGCAGGTAGTGCTTAACTTACTTTCAAGAAATGAAAATCCTTGCCGTTTAATCGGTGATGCTTACAATGAAGAAACCATGTTACCGCTTCATTCCCAAAGTCATGATAAAACCATGATTTGTTCATTGCATTTTAATAAATTGGTTCTCTGTTATTTATTTTGTGAGTATACTCATGCGATTAAAAATGCTGAAATAGCACTGAATTATTTAGATAGTCTGATTGGAAGTCTGATTGTTCCTCTATTTCATTTTTATGATTCTCTAAGCCAATTAGCCGTATATTATGAGGCTTCTGAAGACGAGCAAGCATTCATCTTCAAACGAGTTACAGCCAATCAGGAAAAAATGCAGAACTGGGCGCATCATGCGCCGATGAATCATTTACATAAGTTTTATTTAGTGGAGGCTGAACGTTATCGCATTCTTGGCGAATATATTCAAGCAATGGAAATGTACGATCGCGCCATTTATGGAGCTAAAGAAAATGAATATATCCAAGAAGAAGCTCTGGCTCACGAACTCGCCGCCAAATTTTATTTGAGATGGGATAAAGAGCAAATTGCCCAAACCTATTTGACAAACGCTTATTACTGCTATGTTCGTTGGGGCGCTAAAGCCAAAGTTTATGATTTAGAAAAACGTTATCCTCAATTACTCGCCCCGATTCTCCAATGGGAAACAATTCGCCTCAATCCCACAGAAATAGCATCTACTCTCCATAAAATACCCTTGTCTAGTTTTAATGCTGGTATGACAATTTCATCTAGTAGCACTAGCATTACCGAAGCTTTAGATTTAGCAAGTGTTCTCAAAGCATCTCAAGCACTTTCTAGCGAAATTCATTTAGAGAAGTTGCTTTCTACATTAATGCAAGTTGTGATGGAGAATACCGGAGCGAAAAAATGCGCTTTAATTTTACTCAAGGATAATGTTTGGGTGATAGAAGCAATCGCAACATTTCAGAAAGTGCCAACTATTCTGCAATCTATTCCTATTGAGTTGAGCCAAGATATCCCTTTAACTCCAATTAACTATGTCAAACGCACTTTAGAAACATTGGTAGTTGATGATGCAACTGTGAAAAATTCCTTCACCTCCGACTCCTACATTATCCAACAACAACCTAAGAGTTTGCTGTGTACCCCAATTCTCCATCAAGGGAAGTTAATCGGTATCCTTTATTTAGAAAATAATCTCGTTGCCGGAGTATTCACCCATGATAGACTCCAAGTAATCAATCTATTGTGTTCACAAGCTGCCATATCTTTAGAAAATGCTTCTCTTTATCAGCGATCGCAAGAGAATACACAACAATTAGAACACTCACTTACAGATTTAAAGCAGATGCAACTACAACTGGTGCAAAGTGAGAAAATGTCAGCATTAGGTAATTTAGTTGCAGGTGTAGCCCACGAAATCAACAATCCTGTAGGCTTTATTGCAGGTAATATCCAACCTGCTGTTGATTTGGTTGGAGATTTGTTTCACCTAATCGAGCTTTATCAGGAAAAGTTTCCGAATCCGGGTGTAGAAATTGAAGAAGAAATTGCCACAATTGACCTAGAATATATCCGAGAAGATTTACCAAAAATGATTTCTTCGATGAAATTAGGTATTGACCGCATTCGGAATATTAGCAACAGTTTGCGAACCTTTTCTAGGGCAGATACAGAAAATAAAGTTGCTTTTAATATTCACGATGGCATCGACAGTGCAATTTTGATTCTGAAGCATCGCTTAAAAGCATCGGAACTACATCCAGATATTAAAATAGTGAAAGAATACGGGGATATATCTTTGGTAAAATGTTTTCCTGGGCAACTCAATCAGGTATTTATGAATTTATTAGCAAATGCCATTGATGCTCTAGAGGAGTCTAACATTGGACGTAATTTTCACGAGATTAATAATAGAATTGAGATTAAAACTTGTTTGAATCAAGACAAACATCATGTTTTGATTTACATTCAAGATAATGGGATGGGAATGTCTGAGGAAGTCAAACAAAAGATTTTTGACCATTTATTTACAACTAAATCTGTAGGTAAAGGTACAGGATTAGGATTAGCGATCGCCCGTCAAATTATTGTAGAAAAACATGGCGGCACTCTAGAGGTTAATTCTGTACAGGGAGAAGGTACAGAATTTGTGATTCAAATTCCGATTTAAAATTACCCCTCTGGGCGTGGGTAGCCAAAGCTGAGATGGCTACCAATGAGTGTGTAGAAGTCATTGGGGGCGTGTGCAGCACCCCCTGCACAACCAGGAACCTTGCACTTATCGCTAACAGTTCGGGCGACTTTGTAAAGCTTGGTGGTGTGTGGTGTCATGTCCCAACCTTCGCCACCATAACTTGTGGTTTTTTCAATATTATGCAAAACGATCGCTTCCAGCCGCCAACCATTGATTTTACACTCGCCCAAACGATAGATATTAGACAATGCTGGATCTGATAAAGCCAGACGTAACTCTCTTTCTATTTGTACAAAGTCAGGCTTTTCCGGCTGCATCTGCAAGTAAGCAAGCAATTCTGCGGCTGATGTGCCAGTTCTAAAAAACACCGATGCATAACCGTCTCCCCCAGAAACGACTCTCCAATCAACTAAGGTGAGTTCTGGTGACTGCGCCAGGGTAAAAATCAATGAGGTATCAGCTTGGTTATCTGTGCCAGTTATGCCACCATAACCAGACTCAATGCCAAAATTGCGATCGCAAACACCAATAATTTGCCAGACATAGTGTGCAACAGTAACTATAGGTTCATCTCTTTGTATACCCGACATAACTTCAGCATAGTTGCTCTGGTTAACATACAAATCATAAGAACCTGGAGTATTGGAGTTTCCACATGGCGCATTGATTAATTTGCCAACAAAGTGGCAGTGTTTAAAGCCAGACAGTGGATGCTGGCGCACCAAAGCAGCAAGGCGTTCAGCATCAGATGGAGCAAAAGTGGCACTGAAGTAGTAATGAGGGCCTTGGCCACATTCTTTGATTTCCCAGAACCAATCCTGAAATGTACTCATCTGTAAAGGCACACACAACGAAATAAGACCAAGATAACTGGTGGCAGATAAAATTAAACACCCAGGATATAACCTCTAGGCGATCGGGTGCAGTAATTTGTTAGGTGGCGTTGGGTTCTTCAGGATCTTCACCCAGGATTTGCTGTGCAGCGTGTCGGATGTACAGAATACGCACCATAGATACTTCTTGATCCTCCAAAATAGTGAAAAGGATGCGGTATGAGTTGCGTCCTCGACCATAAAGTAGTTGTCGAATTTCTTGGCTGAAATACTCGTTCTCTGGCGCTAAAGGACAGCGCTTCGGCATTTGAGACAAAGAATCAATCGCTTGCAGCAATTCGGCATACCATTGACTTGCCCTTGAAGGGGATGTGACTTGGGACAACCGGAGGAAGGCACTGTCTGCTTCAAACTCCGCCACACTGGAAATTTCGATGCTATATTTCATGAATCAGCTGGCAGATTATACTTGCGACGCTGTTCTTGGGCAAACTCATGAAAAGACCGGAACCGTCCTGTCTCAAAATCATCTAATCCTTGTTGAATCCCCTTTATTGCCTCTTCTGATTCTTGTACTTCCCACTCTAGGACACTGGTAAGCAACTCAGATGCTACAAAACTAACATCTTGACCTTGGCGAGTGGCTTTGTCACGTAATAATGCTTCTAATTCTGGGCTAAGGGTAATGACAATTGGCATAGAGCTACTTCCTTTGGCATTGAGCCTCTGTGCGATATTCTAGCAAACACAGCAATCAGTAGCTATCTAAATATACAGACTCACCCAAAGAAACGCTCATAATTGTCATGACTACCAATCCAAAACCATGTCACTGTGTCTTCTTCCAAAACTCCAAGTGCCCGATAGCCTCGCGTTACCCTCACTGACCAAATCCCCTCCTGACTGTTGATGCACTTGAAATGTAAAGATGGGTGAAATGGATTCTCTGCCCACAGCCGATATGCTTTCCTGGCACTTTGCCTAATTTCGCTGCTCAACTGTCGATACTCAGACCAAAAGGAAGGAAGTACTGCTGACTTCATAGCTGGTCGTAGTTCATTGCAGTGGCTTGTCCCTCTGCAATTTCTTGTTTGGCAAGTTTCGCAGCAGCAATAAGTTTTGATTGTGTTCTCTGGAATGATTCATTCCATGTAATTTCATCTTGTAGATCATCAATATATTCCCGCAGATGCTCCGCAATTCGATCTTGTACCTCAATGGGTAAAGACTCCATCATTTTGATTACGGTGGTAATTGCTGTTGATGACATAGTGAATTGCTCTCACGCAACGCTTTGCTTTTAAAGCTAACATCGATCGCCTCTCTCTATTCATCAAACTCTCATGCTTGACGACATCATTGACTTTAAACTAAACGCAATAAGCAAGTGTTGTGCGTCACCCAACAGCCGGTAGTAGACATCGCTCAAAAACCCGATTCTTTTCAGATGTTTAACAGGATTACAATAGCAGAGTTGGTGGCGACGTACATATAGTGCATCTATTGTAATACAGCACATATAACTACATACTTAACGTAGTCTTATCGTCGCAAAACTACTTGACTTATTGTTTCAAGTAATCTGACAGCCCCAGTAAATTTTGCGAGTGGCGTTCCCGAAACAAGTAAAGAAATAGTAACGTTAATATCTTCGCTGTACTTGATTTGATCAAAATATTTAACATTCCATCCTCGACCTCTTCCTCTAGCAGTTAGTGTTTGAAATGGGCTTGATGAATAAACATCTAGCGTAATCTTTTCCTTATATCCAGAATAAGGATTGAGAAAATCTAGATTTACAAGAATTTCTTGCTTGCCTACAGTTACTGTCTGAACATTAGTCGTTGCACCAAGCAAAGGCTTCGCAGAATCATCAAGAATCACTGAGTAGAGAACATTATTCTGAGTCTGGTCTTCAATCTGAATTTCAAATTTAATGTTGTCAATTGTTGATTCACCACGATTGAGAATATAGTAAGCAGTACGATATAGAGACTGAACAGGGTTTCCTTTATATTCTATTTTAATATCTTGTTTGATATTTGAATCAACCTCGACAACAGATGTTTCCTCACCTTTAACAACTTCGATTACTTGTGGTTTCTTTCTAGATATATACTGAGTGATTATCCATCCTAATACACCAACAATAACCCCAAGTACAAATACTATATAATTTGAAATAGCTTCATTCTTAAGTTCAGACCAATTCATATCTTAGCTATCTATGTACTAGACTCCTAAAATTAATACTTTAACCAATTATTCTTGAAATATTTAAATGCTAACCCAATATTGTTAAACAACAGCCACAGCGCTCACTGAAGCTGTATAAGTTTTATTCAAACCGTAATTTTACGGACTAGCAGTCAAATAACGCATTTTTTACCACTGTTTATGTATTACAGTTACCCATATGAGAAATGATTATATTGCAGTTTTTTTATCTAGAATGTTGATTTTTGTATCTTTTACAGCCAAAGTGGCATCCAACACTCTTTTTTGCACACTTTTACTGTGAAAATTTGGTCTAACACATCAAATAGGATAATCATACGACATACAGCGCTTCCGGCTATTATGCAATATAGTTTTCTCCTTGCCCCTCTCCTATCATCGCTTTCAGCTTTTAGGATGTACCTCATAGCTGCCGGAAGTGCTGTAAGAATATTGAACTGTGTTTCTATATGTTTCACAACCCCATAACCGTGCGATAATGAGCCTCGATTTGCGCGACGGTTTCAGACTTACGCTTTGTCTCCCATTGACTGCGGTTAAATAATTCTTGTCGCAATTCATCAACGTTAATTGTGGTAATTTGACCATCAGCAACAATTTGCTTACCATTCACCCAAGCACTATCTACAACATTACTAGGACGACCTAAAACTAGCAAACCAATAGGATCTGTACGGGGTAATAATGATAAATTGGTGAGGTCATAAAGTACCAAATCTGCTTTTTTACCCACGGTTAAGGAACCAAGTTTATCTGCTACATTAAGCCCTTTTGCACCTCCAAAAGATGCCATTTCTACTGCTTGACGCGGTGTAATCCAGTGCTGATAATCTGAGTCTGTAATATTATGTAAAATAGAACCAATTTTGATGGCTTCTAACAAATCTTGTGAGTCATTACTAGAAGCACCATCACAACCAAAAGTTACATTTACCCCAGCTTGGCGATATTTTAAAATTGGGGCGATGCCACTACCTAAACGCAGATTACTTAAGGGATTATGAACAACTGTAGATTGAGTTTCGGCGAGGATGGCGATATCAGCATCATTTAACCAAACACAATGGGCAAGTGAAGTGCGATCGCTCAAAAACCCGATTCGTTTCAAATGTTCCACAGCAGTACAACCGTACTTTTCTTGAGCGAGTTTTTCCTGTGCCCTGGTTTCAAGTAAATGGGAGTGACGACAAAGATTGTAGCGATCGCTTAACTCAGTACATCCCTGAAATAAAGCATCAGTACACAATTGAATTCCCGTTGGCGCAACTAAAATATTTACACCCTCATCTGGGCGATGAAATTGTCTTACCGCCTCTTCAATAATTTCCAATGTTGCCGCAGTTGAGCGAAAATAAGGCTCATGAGTTTGGGTTGATTCCCCGGATGGAATACCTGCGGTGAGGGATTCATCTTGAATTAAGGGGGCGATAAAGGCGCGAATTCCCACTTCTCTGTAAGCGCGAGTTGCAATGGCGATCGTTTCTAACTCAAGTCCGGGAATTAACACCAGATGATCTACCACACTTGTCCCGCCGGAAAGTAAGGTTTCCACCGCAGTCCCCAAGGCGCTGAGATAAACCTCTTCGGGATCGAGGGGGGCAAAATCATACAGTTCCGCCAACCATAATTCTAAAGGGAACATTGACATGATTCCTCGCTGCCACATCTCTGATGAGTGGGTGTGGGCGTTGAAAAATCCAGGTAGCAACAACTTATTTTTGCCATCTATGGCAGTGCCGATTAGTTGTAGATTAGGGGAAATGGCTGCGATCGCACCATCTACAACCTGTACATCTACCGTTGCATAATCATCACTGACGGCAATCAAAACATTCTGGATTGTGAAATTTAGCATATTTAACCTTGATTAAGTAATTGTATTTTCAACTGAATTTCAAGTTACAAAATAGGAACTGGTGTTGGGTATTGCAATTTTATGAATTTACCATTACGGACATTGGGAGTTGCACCAAATGCGTGGACAGTGAATGATGCGATCGCAGATATCACTCGTCCTCAAAAGACCCCACAACCCGTTATTTTATCAACAGAAACTAAAACCCTGCGCTTAGACTTGGCAAAAGCTGCTATCCTCGTCATTGATATGCAAAACGACTTCTGTCACCCTGATGGTTGGTTAGCGCATATCGGTGTGGACGTAACTCCGGCGCGTCAGCCTATTGAACCTTTGAATAACTTACTTCCAGAACTGCGTGAGGCTAGTGTTCCGGTAATTTGGTTAAATTGGGGGAATCGTCCCGACTTGCTCAATATTAGTGCTAGTTCGCGTCATGTTTATAACCCCACAGGGGGAGGTGTGGGATTAGGTGATCCACTGCCAAGCAACGGTGCTAGAGTACTCATGGCAGGTAGTTGGGCCGCAGCAGTAGTAGATGAACTAGAAGAACTTCCCGAAGATATTCGTGTGGAAAAATACCGCATGAGTGGGTTTTGGGATACTCCATTAGATAGTATTTTGCGAAATCTGGGAAAGACAACATTATTTTTTGCTGGTGTTAATGCCGATCAATGTGTGCTAACCACGTTATGTGATGCCAATTTCTTAGGATATGATTGCATATTAGTTAAAGATTGCACTGCTACAACTTCTCCTGAATATTGTTGGCTAGCGACATTGTACAACATCAAACAATGCTTCGGTTTTGTCGCTGACTCGCAAGCAATTTTAACAGCGCTGCAAAAGGGTGAGGAGTGAATCAATTTTGGATTTTGGATTAATTCCATGTATAAATGCTCTTTCTTAGATCAAGAATTTTAGATTTTTTCTCGCGTTTCAATTCGCTTTCTCTCAGAGAATTTTTAATTATTCAAAATTTAAAATTCTCTGATTTAGGAATTGGATCTTAGTGTTAGGAATTTTCATACCCATCGATAACTTCAGAGGGGATAAAAAATGTACGCTACTCGTTGTGTAATTCCGGTTATCAAATCTCTCAAAGATTACCAGGTATATCGCATCACTCCCAACGACTCTAATCGATTAGCAATTATTTTCGATTCAACAAATGCTAATACTTCCTTGACTTGCTGCATAGAAATTTTTGATGTTGGTGGACAAACACCGCCAAATCGCCATCAGTGGGCGGTGGAAATGTTTTTTGTTCTCAAAGGGGAAGCGATCGCCATGTGTGACGGCAAGAGTGCCACAATCAAGGCTGGAGATAGTTTATTAGTGCCTCCTACTGGTACTCATTTGATTAAAAACACTGGTTCTACTCGCTTGTATACGTTGACTGTGATGATTCCCAATGAAGACTTTTCGGAATTGATTCGCAGTGGCATTCCGTCGGAGTTAGATGAAGAAGATATGGCAGTATTGGGGAGATTGAATGCTTTGATGCCCTGTTAATTGAAGGAGGCAGAAGGCAGGAGGCAATACAGTTCAGAATGAGCAACAAAACCCTCATGTAGAGACGCGATTTATCGCGTCTTCAAAGACCAATTCCCACACCAATAACCCTTAACCCAAGCGTATTGCAATACTTGTCGGTTAAAGGGGAAAGGGGAAAGGGAAAAGGGGAAAGAAAAAACCTTTAACCTTTACCCTTTAACCTTTTCCCCAAACCCAATGCCGAGTTAAAAATGGTTAACCGAGCAGTATTGAAGCGTATTGAGGCAGGAGGAGCAAATCATCTAGAGATTCGTTCTTTGTTCCCATGCTATTCATGGGAACGAGAGAATATTAAGAATGATCAATAATTTGTTTAACAACACCAATAAAGCGTTCCATATCAGCGTGGGTGATAGCTCCCATTGTCGATACTCGGAAAATAGATTGAGCTAAATTTCCCTGTCCAGAATAAATGATATAGTCTTGTGCTTTCAGTTGATCGTGAAATTCTTCATACCTGAAACCGTCTGGCAAGTAGTAGGCATTCAAGACAACAGATGAACTACCAAGAGGAAGTAGAGGTTTAATTCCCATTGAGGCTAAACCGTCTCTAACTAAGCCGGCAAGTTGGTTGTAATGGTTGTGTCTGACACGCCAACCTCCGGCTTCTGCCATTTCTTGCAAAGCTTCTGTTAAGGCATAAAATGTCTGTACTGATTGCGTAAAAGGTGTGCCGCCTCGGTCTTGTTGCTGGCAATAGGTTCCTAAATCTAAATATAAGGTGCGGGGGATTGTGTCTACTGACGGCAGTGCATCCCGTCGCAGGATGACAAAGGACACTCCAGGGACACCATGCAGACATTTATTTGCTGTTGCAGCGCAAGCGGTGATTCCCCAATCTGCAAAATTGAGTTCTTCAGCACCAAAGCTGCTGACTGCATCTACTAGTAGTTTGATGCGACGTTCTTGGCAAATTGGCGCAAGTTCCGCTAAATTATTTAGGCGACCGGTAGTCGTTTCGTGATGGACGACAGCAAGATGGGTGATGTCGGCGTTTTCATCCAGGAGTTTGATTAAAGCGTTGATATCTATTTCGGCATCCCAAGGATGGGAAAGTGTGATGTAATCAATGTCGTGAATTTTGGCGATTTTGGTTAGTCGTTCGCCATATACACCGTTTTCAATTACCAGCAACTTCCCGTCTGTGGGTACTAGACTGCTGATCATTGCTTCCATCGCGGCGGTACCAGAACCAGTGAGAAGAACTGCTGCCCAGCGATCGCTAAGACCATAAACTTGAAGTAGTTGTTCACGGATTCTGCTTTGAAGTTGGGAAAATTCCACTTCACGATGACACAAATCGGGACGCAACAGGGCATTTCTGACGCGATCGCTTAAATTAACGGGGCCGGGATTTAGTAAAATCATTTTGTCATTTATCATTGGTCATTTGTCATTTGTCATTGGGCATTAATAAATAACGCGATGTGCGACTTATTGTTTCGTTACACAAGTCCGGTGTATGAACGATTGA
>NZ_JBDNJQ010000114.1:0-26592 GCF_051172895.1 Nostoc sp. CALU 1950
GACATAGTTATTGTATGAAAAATATCACTGAAAAACTCACAAAGTCAACAGACTAGCTTTGGGCCCGACACTCTGATTTTCGAGGTCGAACAAACATCCGACCTTTCGCAAGACGTAATGCCGAGTGATATGCAAGGTAACAGTCGCAACGAGGATGAGTGGGAAAAGTGCATTAGTACTACCCTTGAACAATTACGTACTGATTACCAGCCACGTCCGTTTGCTGGACTCTTATTAGAAGAAGGAGCCAACCGTTACATCAAAGGATGCGCCGGGTCGTACTTTGCACTCGAAAGGTGGACGCTAACCCAAGCGCATATTGAGCCGGAACACCCGTGGCGTTGCCTGACCCTATCCAATGTTGGAACGTCAGTAAGAATTGAGTACCAGGGTGGAAGTGAGACACTTGCTTGTGGTGAGTCATGCATTATCCCAGCTGCCCTTAGCAGAGTGCGAATTTTACCTACTGGACAACCCGAAGGTGCGGCAAGCTTGATTGCCTGCTATGTCCCGGATTTAAAACGTGACATAGTTATGCCACTTCGATCGCTAGGTCATTCAGACGATGACATACGCGCACTTGGTGAAGTTGGAATTTAAGCCATCACCCTGGCTTTCTGAATTTTGAATTTCTATAAAATCCGTTTGAAAGCTTATGCAATCTGGCAAAAAATGGGCTATCCAAATGGCAAGTCTGTAGAATATTGGCTTCAGGCTGAAAAGAAGTTGATAGATTTTAAAATTTAACTTTATTCGGTAAATTAAGCTCTGAAATTAACTGTTAGCAGTCATTACTTGAGTGATAAAGGTTTGAGCTATTTTCTACCCAAGGATCTAAGATGTAGCGCTTAGGATGCCACAAATGCAAGTGTTTTTGTAGTGTCTCTTGCGATACCAATAGACATCTTGCAAAAGTAACTTTTGCAAAATGTCGGGGAAAGGTCAAAGGTTAAAGGGTAAGGGGAAATTCCATCCCTTTCCCCTTTACCCCTTTCCCTTTCCCCTACTTCTGCAAGAAGTCTAATCATTAGCAGGCTTAATTGATGCTACCAAGCATTTATGCAAATCAGTTGCACTTGCACTGGCAAACTTGACTTTATCTTCAGAATTGGCGTGGTTGCAGGCAAAAATGCTATCTATCTAGCAATATTCAATGGATGGTTCCGTTATTCACTTATATAACCTGATTTTAGTTATTTTTCTTTTGTTTGCTAATGCTTATTGACTAATAAATGATTTTAAAACATTTACTTAAACAATTTATATAAATAAAATTCTCATGGCAAGCACTTTATTGTGTGGCAGATTTATGATAGTTATTAGCCACCTAAATTTAATGCTTTTTTTTTAGATAACCTGGCAAAGATTAGTAATGTATATGCCATAATGTCACGAGCTAGGGGTATATAAACTTATTGCTATACTTCAACACGTAAGTGGGGAAGGTATCAGTATTGGCTACGAAAAAATATAATGCTACTAGCTCGAACCGATCGATAAATGATGCGGTAAAAACTCCTGCTATATCCGAGAATCCAATATTTGGATCTGGATTTAATCTACAGCAGGGGTTGATTGAGTTATGGATAGGGAGGAAATTTGATGAAATTGTTAGATTTGGAGAATTCTGAGGTTAAATTAGCCTCTAAAACTGATAATAAATTTGTGGATTTAGCAGCAGCACACCCCCGACCATTGTTAAAGCGATCGCGCTGGCAATCTTTAAATGGGCTGTGGAAATTCGCATTTGATGACCAGGGAAAATGTGTCGAACCCAACGATTTTAGCGAATGGTCTGATCATATAGAAGTTCCTTATGCGCCCGAATCTACCAAAAGTGGGATTAGCGATCGCGGGTTTCATCCAAACTGCTGGTACGAGCGAGAGTTTGAAACACCACCAGGGGACGGCAGATTACTGTTACACTTTGGCGCTGTGGACTATCGCGCTCGTGTGTGGGTAAACGATAAATACATAGCCGAGCATGAAGGCGGACACACCTCTTTCACTCTCGATATTACCCATGCCTTAAATAATAGTGGTACTACAAAGGTAACAGTGTGGGCGCAAGACGATCCGCACGACCTCGCCAAACCTCGTGGTAAACAAGATTGGCACTTGAAACCCCATAGTATTTGGTATCCTCGCACGAGTGGTATTTGGCAGACAGTCTGGTTGGAGAGCGTAGGTGAGACTTATATCGGTAATCTTCGTTGGATGTCCGACTGCGAACGGTGGGAAATTGGGTTTGAAGCTGGGCTGGCTGGTAATTTACCTACTCCGGGTGTACAAATTAAAATTAAACTCAGCGTTGGCGATCGCGTGTTAGCAAGCGATACCTATGAAGTATTCAATGGGGAAATTAGCCGCCGCATTGTTCTGAGCGATCCGGGTATTGACGACTGTCGCAATGAATTGTTGTGGAGTCCAGAAAAGCCCACGCTGATAGATGCCCAAATTCAGCTATGGGATAAAGATTGTCTCTTAGATGAAGTGCAATCTTATACAGCAATGCGGACTGTGAGTATCCAGCGCGATCGCTTTATGCTCAACGGTCGCCCCTACTATCTCCGGCTAGTTCTTGACCAAGGCTATTGGCCTGAGACATTAATGACTCCACCCAGTGACGAAGCATTACGACGTGATGTAGAACTCGTCAAAGCTATGGGTCTTAACGGAGTACGCAAACACCAAAAAATTGAAGATCCCCGCTTTTTATATTGGGCAGACGTTTTAGGGTTGTTAGTATGGGAGGAGATGCCTAGCGCTTACCGCTTCACGCCGAAAGCTGTGGAACGGATGACCCGTGAATGGACAGAAATTATCAAGCGAGATGTTAGCCATCCTTGTATTGTCGCGTGGGTGCCGTTTAATGAATCTTGGGGTGTGCCAAATTTAGTTGAAACGGCGGCTCATCGTAACTACGTGTTAGCAATGTATCACCTAACTAAAACTCTCGATCCGACTCGCCCAGTAATTGGTAACGATGGTTGGGAAAGTACCGATACCGACATCCTTGCTATTCACGACTATGAACGCCAGCCTGAACGATTAGCCCATCGCTACAGACCGGATATTCAAATATCGGATCTATTTGAGCGTAGCCGCCCTGGGGGGCGTATCCTCACCTTGGATAACTATCCCCATCAAGGACAACCAGTGATGTTGACAGAGTTTGGTGGTATCGCCTATGCCCCTCTCGATCAACCTAATGCCGATCAAGCTTGGGGATATGAAAACTGCTCGAATATCTCCGAATTAGAAATGAAATACGCTACTCTGCTTAAAACCGTTAATGACATTGAGCTATTTAGCGGATTCTGTTACACACAATTAACTGATACCTTTCAAGAAGCTAACGGTTTATTGTACGGCGATCGCACCCCGAAATTTCCTATTGAGGCGATCCGCGCTGCAACCCTCTCAGGACAAGGATTATGTACTCCCACAAGCTGTTAAAGCCCGACGGACGCAAACTCAAGTTATACAGTCGCTACCCAATTACTAGTCAATTAGAAGCCACTAGCCCTAGTAATGAGTCAGTGCAAGCTAATCCCCACCTGCGCTGGCATCCCTTGCGGGGTGAATGGGTAGCTTATGCTAGTCACCGTCAAGGGCGGACATTCATGCCGCCCCCAGAATATAATCCCCTCGCACCTACTACCAACCCTGAGTTTCCTACGGAACTACCCCAAGGTAAGTATGACGTGGCAGTGTTTGATAACCGCTTTCCCTCAATGAGTCCGACAGCCAACAATCCACCTGATACCATCGTGGAAACGTTACCAGCTAATGGAGCCTGTGAGGTAGTGGTTTTTACTCAAGATGCCAGTGCCTCCTTGAGTTCCTTAGAGTTGGATCATCTAGATTTGCTGTTGGAAGTGTGGGGCGATCGCACCCGCGAACTAGGACTAAATCCCCAAATACAATACGTTCTACCCTTTGAGAATAAAGGTGTAGAAGTGGGTGTAACATTGCACCATCCCCACGGGCAAATTTACGCTTATCCGTTTATACCACCTGTGCCAGCACGGATGTTAGCCATGCAGCAGGAGTATTATCAAGAACATCAGAGGGGTTTGTTGCAAGATTCGATTCAACAAGAGATTGCAGACAATCAACGGATTATTTATCAAGATGACTATGCGATCGCATTTGTCCCAGTCTGCGCTCGTTACCCCTATGAAGTCTGGATTGCACCAAAAGAGCCAGTTAGCACTTTTATGGATCTCACCCCTGAACAACGTTGGGGACTCGCCAAAGCGTTAAAAACTGTCACTCTCAAGTATGACGGTTTGTGGAATCGCCCGTTTCCTTACTTGATGGCTTGGTTCCAAGCACCCACGGATGGTTTAGCCCATCCCGAAGCGCATTTACACGCCGAGTTTTTTCCACCATATCGGACAAGCGAAAGGCTGAAGTATCTGGCGGGAACCGAACTCGCTGCCGGGATGTTTGCCAATGATGCTTTACCAGAGGAGAAAGCTAAGGAACTACAAGCTGTGGTGGTAAATATTGAAGAACCAATTCCGGTGTGACACGGTTTGAAACTGTAACTTAATTTTTGGACAAACCTACCCATTTATTGATGTTTGTCCACCTCGTGAATTATTTCATCAACAAACTGTCTTAGAGGGTTCTGGAATCTCTAAACTGCTTACACGACAATACTTTCCCGGCTCATTAGAGACAGTTCTGTTTTTCTCAACCCCAAATAGAAAACCTAATTTCTGGTTTCTTAAACCAAGACAAGCAGGATAAGAGTAAATGGTTGTTAAACCATCACGCGATCGCCACCATTGGGGTATCGCTCATCAAATCTCGCTAGGTGCATCATCAGAATTTCCTTTCGCTCTATCGGTTGAGGAAACCCAACATAAAATATTTCATCAAATCTGCCCACTCTGGTTAATTCTGGTTGGTAGTGCGTCGAGTCGGTTCAGGCTGGCTACCACGAACACAGTACTGTAACGAATGGCACTAAGAAAAGGGAAAATCGTTGAGGCAGCAGGGGAGCAGAGGAGCAGAGGAGCAGGGGAGAAAGAAGAAATTTTAGGCATTGCGTTCAGATATTTAGAAATTCCCCTCTGCCCCCCTGCTCCCCTGCCCCTCTGCAATCCCTACGCCGCTTACCTTTCAGCTTAACTTAGTGGCATTCGTACTGTAACCAAGTGAGCAGAATTGAGGCAATTGTGAGTTTGTTAGAGGTTAGAATCGGACGCGTCTATTGCACTTGCTCTAAGAGGAATCAGTAGGGGAAAGGTCAAGGCAAGTCTTTCCCAAAGCCCCCTACATAGATATATCTGATGATTAGCCACTAATAGTCGTGCGTTCAATCAAAGGAGGTGCGCTTGAACCATTTCCCTCGGTTTGTTCAGGTGTCGGTGTACCATGCAGTCTTGGATCGGTGGGTGATAGTTGCGGTTCTGTTCCCAAGGGTTGGGGATTAGCAACATACTCGAATTCTCCTTTGCCATCCATTGAAGGCCCTGTTGCCCAGCGACCTTCAGCGCTATCTGTACCCTCTGAATGATTCCAGAATTGATAGGAAACCTCGCGTTTTTCCAACTCTAGAGGGAAAGAACTAGGGACTGGAGTGCTTTCAATTCCAGAACTTTCTATATCTTCAATAGCTGCTAGCCACTGGTTTTGGTGCATCGTGTCACGAGCGATTAAGAAACTCAGAGTATCTTTTACCCCAGGATCGTCGCTCATCTCGTACAGCCTCACAGCTTGTAAGCGTCCCTGGCTTTCGGCGTGCAGATTAGACCGAAAATCTGCCAAGAGATTACCACTGGAGGCAATAAAACGACCGTTCCAAGGAAAGCCAACGCTGTCAGCTGGTTGAGCGCCTAAACCAGTGACAATAGTATGTTGGGGGTTCATAGCCGCTGCAATCACATCTGTAATTACATCCCGTGGGTTAGTACCGCCCATAACCGCACCCACAACAGGGTCTTGTGCAGCTTGTTCTTGTAATTTGAGCGGTGCTTTATCTAGCAGATGACCAATCAAGGTGGAAAGGATCTCGATATGCCCAATTTCCTCAGTACCAGTATCTAACAACATATCTCGATACTTCGCAGGGCCACGACTATTCCAGCCCTGAAATAGGTACTGCATCATCACAGTCATTTCGCCAAAAACACCACCTATAAGTTCCTGAACTTTCTTAGCATATATTGGATCTGGTCGTTGTGGTCGTGTGTAATACTGTAGTCTCTTGGTGTGATAAAACATTTGGATTCCTCATTAATTACAGACAAGGTTGAAACAAAATAAAGCTAGCTACAAAGTTTTATTTTATTTTTGTCTAGCCTCTTATTTATTAGTAAACTAATCAAATCTTTTACTTCCATCAACCTATAGCTATAGAAAAATATTTAAATAATCATTCAAATTTAATTTTGTTTTATTCCTGTTTATATATTAATAATTAAAGCTTTTGTTCAAGCATTAATACTTAGAGACTTTCATAACTGAAAGACAGATATTTAGTCTGTTTGAACAAGGATAAACTATTAGCCATAGGTTTTAACCTATGGCGGACTTACTTATGGCATTGGATGGAAGAGAAGGTCAGGTAAAAAGTAATTAAAAATTGCCCAGGTAGAAAAGGCAACTGATATCGAAACAACAGCAAGAACTGGTGCTAGAGAAAGATACCGAAGGAAATATGCTTTTTCTTTGTTTTGTTTCTGCATATAATACTCCAAACATACTTTAATACTGCAACAAAAAATTGTTGCGTTTTTCGATTTATGGCGTTTTTTGCTTGAGTGTAATACACTCTGGGAAGGAAAACTAACTAGAAATTATAGGAATCCGCTTTCTTATCATCACTTTTGGTTTGGTAATTTAAAATCGAAAATAATAAAAAAAATTTGAATTTTCAAATAGCTTACTATTGTTATTTTGTACAAAAAATCGCTTTTGTGCATGTAATTATTTCGTCCCGAAAAAAGCGTATTTTGTTTGATTAAAATTTAAAAATTAAATAATTAATCTACCTTGACAATAAATCTAATATTTTTATTAATAAAACATTTTTAAGAAGTATTAATGAAGCTCCTCAAATATATTTGAGGAGCTTAAGGAGCTTTTAGAGTGTGAATCTTTTAGTCACTAAAATAATTTAACTCTTATAATCGGTACATTCGTCTATCTAAAGAAAGGCCATTTTATGAAAGTATCTCGTATCCTAGAGTACAAACATTTTGAAAATGGCAATATCTTATTATCGTGCTTTCAGCCAATCTACAATTATTGGTGGTAAGTCTTTTTGAACTTTGTTGCTTACATACCAATATGTCCAACTGAAAACGATCGCACTATATAATCAATACTACCAACATATTTCTCAAGAGCTAAAGATGATGGTAATTTACCATTTCCAGACCTAGTATAAAAATCTGGTTTAGATAGTCCGCTTTTGCCTAAGCCAGCAAATTAAATGTTTAGCAGCCGATCATTGCTCACTAGGATTTAATACAACGATAATTTCTGCTAGCCTAATTCCCAAAGGTTTCCAGTGGGGATTGCTAGAGGAAAAAGTACTATCCCCTAACACTGCTTGGTAGTCATTGGGGAACTTTTCATAAGCATTGGAAGCAGCGTCTACTCGTAAAATGAGTTTGCCTTGATAGCGGGATAATCGGCTACTGTCCAACAAGATAGTACCCCCGTAATCCCACTCCAATCCATAGAGCTTAAAGTTACCTAATTTCTTGCGTAACTCGCTCAATGGTGTTCCTACTCCAATACCTTCGCGGGTTTTCCAAGCCCAAGCCAGGTTACGCACATCTAGAGGTTTGGTACGAGTATTATCACTCCAAACTACCAAGAGCGATCGCCCCCGATTTAGGTTTACCTGAGTAGCTGCAAAGCTACCGATTCCTTCGGGGCCTGAAATGGTTTTATCAACGAGACGAGACGCGCCAAATAGCTTAACTAAATCTTTCTTAGTCGTTGTGCGTGTAATCGGCCCAACTCTTTCTCCAGGAACAATCAAGGTGTCTGTTAATGGTTGCGATTTAGCAACAGTAACTGGATGATTAATTTTCTGCGGTAGTGCAAAGGCTGGATTTGCTGAATAGTTTAGCAGTAAAGCTAAAGTAGCTGTAGCAATACCTTTGATTGATGAATGCATGAGTTCTATTTTGGGTAGCAGAATATGAGTCACAAGTACTCATCGTTTAACTACTACAATTTCCCCATTACAGATTCCCGATTTCACAAAATTTTATTTCATCGCTCTAGTTGCGTTTAAAATTGCCAGTAAAGCTACTCCAACATCAGCAAAGACAGCTTCCCACATTGTCGCTATACCTAAAATACCCAATCCAATAAATACACCTTTAATTGCTAAAGCAAAGCTAATATTTTGCCAAACGATTGTGCGGGTTTTTCTGGCAATTTGTATGGCTTCTGCCACTTTTGATGGTGCATCTGTCATAATCACAATATCGGCAGTTTCTATCGCTGCATCTGAACCTAACCCGCCCATCGCTATCCCAACATCTGCTCTAGCGATTACTGGTGCATCATTAATACCATCCCCAACAAAGGCAACTTTACCATGCTTGCCGACGGTGCTGAGTAACTTCTCAATGGCATTAACTTTTTCTTCAGGTAATAACTCTGCTTCGTAGGTATCTATGCCAAGCTGTTGAGCAATTCGGGAAGCGATCGCTTGATTGTCTCCTGTCAACATGACTGTTCTCTCTACACCCATTCGCTTGAGTGCTTGAATAGCCTGTCTTGCATCTTCTTTGAGTTCATCAGCAATGACAATATACCCAGCATAAATATCATCCACTGCTAGATGGATAACTGTTCCCTCTAACTGGCAATTATCATGAGCAATATTCTCTCTATGCAATAGGCGATCGCTTCCCGCTATCACTACCCTATTTTCAACCTTGGCTCTAATTCCATAGCCTGCTATCTCTTCATAATCTCTCATCTCAAATTCATCAATTTTTCCACCATAAGCCTTGCGGATAGATTGAGCGATGGGATGATTTGAGTGTGATTCTACTTTGGCAGCTAATTGCAGTAATTTTTCATCATTCCAGCCATTTAATGGTACTATTTGTACTACTTTGAATACCCCTTTAGTTAACGTTCCAGTTTTATCAAAAACAACTGTATTGACTGCATTTAAAGTATCTAAAAAAGTAGAGCCTTTGACTAAAATACCACGTCTAGCTGCACCTCCCACACCTCCAAAGTAACCTAATGGAATACTGATAACAAGTCCACAGGGACAGGAGATAACTAGTAAGATTAGGGCACGATAAATCCATTCTGAAGAAGTTGCACCAGGAATAAAGAAAGGAGGTAATATTGCAACGGCTAAAGATGTAAAAACTACTATTGGTGTATAATACCGAGCGAATTTAGTAATAAACTTTTCTGTTTCTGCTTTTTTACTTTTGGCATTTTGCACCAAGTCTAAAATCTTAGCAATAGAAGATTCATCAAAGAGTTTTGTGACTCTAATGCTGAGAACACCCATTTTATTGATCATCCCAGCCAAAACAGTCTCTCCTAGCCTCACTGTTCGCGGCACAGATTCTCCAGTTAATGCAGATGTATCAACTTGCGAATTACCATCTATAATTTCGCCATCTAAGGGAATCTTTTCTCCGGGTTTTACGACGATAATATCCCCAACATTTACTGTTTCTGGCGATACTTTCTTGAGTTCTCCCTCTATTTTAATATTGGCATAGTCTGGGCGGACTTCTAATAATGCTTTGATAGAATTACGGGAACGACTGACAGCAATATCTTGGAACAATTCTCCAATTTTATAAAATAACATTACTCCGACAGCTTCGGGTAATTTATGAATTGCGATCGCCCCTAATGTCGCCACTGTCATCAAAAATGTTTCATCAAATACTTTACCTCTAAGTATATTGCGCCCAGCGGTTTTTAAAACACTCCATCCACTTAATAAATAGGCAGGTATAAAAAGCAGATATTCACCTATTGAATAGAATGTATTGTGTAATTGATCTTCAAAAATTACACCAGGCGCATATAAACTTAGAATCACTATTAAAGGCAATACCTCATTTTTCAGATTGAATTCTCCACCGTGTTCGTGATTGTGGTCATGGTTATGATTCTCATCATGATTGTGATTATGAACATGGTTATGATTCTCGTGGTGATCATGTCCACAGTTGGAACAACCTGAAGATTCTAAATGTATTTTCCGCTTCATTTTTTCTGTTAATGGTAGTAAAGTACTTAAGATATAAGCCTTTTTACAAATGTAATGAAAAAAAGAAATTTTTACAAGTTGATAAATTAAGAACGAGAATCTATATCATTTTTATTGCTAAATATTGATACTATCTTTTGGTTTAAATTAAGATTTATAATCTTGTAAATACAGTAATAGCAGTTCTCATACCATTTCTGTTGGAAGATGCGCCTATAGGACTGATGTAAAACTACAGACTATGGTGGCAATTCATGTAGACGCATACTCCTAGGTCGAAGCAAGCTACACAAAGCGTCTCTTAGAGAAGCGGCTACTCTTAGGAGAACGCTTTCTGCGTATTGCTGCTATGCAAATAAAGCGCAGCCTCACATATAGCAATCCGATAGCGAAGCGGTAGCGAGTCATCGAGCGTCTTTGATTTCTGAATCACTCGTAGAGGTAAGGGACTGGGGATTGGGGACTAGGGACTGGGAAGAAGGAATAAAGGTGTACTAAGTTTTGTTCAAAAATCAAATATGATTCCTATAGAATTGGTATCAATTGTATTGCTGAGTTCTGTTGTAGCAAATAATGTGTGATCAAACTGAGTAGATATGGAACTTTCTTGAGTAAAAGTGTTAAGCCAGCTATGCTCAGGAAAAATTAACTTGAAGTTTAAAAATTAATCGAATACCCTAAGCTAGTAGACAATTTTCTCAAGGAAATCTATGAACAAAAAAATTATCCTGAATTTGCTTTCTAGTTCCTCGATTTTTGTGTCGCTGATGTCTACGCTGGCGGTATTGAATCCTGCCCATGCTAGTATTACTCAGCGATTAATGCACACACAAGACGGTCGTACCTGTATCACTAACCCACATGGTGGAAAAGATTTTGTGTGCATTCGAGATTCAGAGAGAAAGCAACCGTATACCTCTACACGTTCCTCAACCATTGTCACATCAGTATCAGATGAGAATATTGCTATGTTGAACTTTACTGAGGAGGAGAGTGATGCTGCAATTCAGACATTTGGCTGTGACTGTCCATACTGTCTAAATTCTTTGCGGCAGTTGCGCGGTACTGGAAACTTGGTGTACTAAGCTTGAATAGTGCTGATAGCAACTATAACTTCTGTTAAATATACGTAATTAATTACGTATAGAAGATATACGAAACCAAAAAAGCATTTTTAACTAATTACCACTACTATTATTTAGTCAAATGTAAATTCTATTAGTAGGGGCAATTCATGAATTGCCCCTACATCGTCTAGTAGTCTGTCAAATTCATTTTGACGGTTAGAAGGTGTAGTGTAGAGAAGTTGACTGTGTGGTGTCTATACAAAAAACGCCATTTGTTAACCGAAAAGCGCCTTTTTCCCTGCCAAACATTGACCACGAATCCTGACATACTATTCAATGGAGTTGCGACAGAGTTGGATAGTCTGTGTAGCCTTGTTCACTACCACCATAGAACGTCCTGACATCACCTTCGCTCAGAGGGGCATTGAGTCGTAGCCGCTCCACTAAGTCAGGGTTAGAGATGAATGGTCGCCCGAAAACTATGGCATCAGCCCGCCCGCTTCTAATTGCTTCATCACCATGTTGTCGATCAAAACCACCCACAGCCAGCAGTGTTCCTTGGTAAACGGTACGTAGGAGATCGATAGGGTTGAAGTTCGGTGCAGTTCCTCTGGCATAACCTTGGTTATACCCAACGTGCAAGTATGCCAAACCTAGTGGACTAAGTGCTTTTGCAACATAAGTGTAAGTTTCAGCAGGATTGTCATCGAATGTATCGTTGACTGTGAAGCCGGGGGCAATCTTGACTCCAATCCGCTCTGCTCCCCGAACCCTACACAGAGCATTGACCACTTCCAGCGTAAAGCGAGTTCGATTCTCCAATGTGCCACCATAGGCATCGGTGCGTTGGTTGGAGCCACTGACTTGGAACTGGTTGGGTAGGTATCCAGTTGCTGCATGAAGTTCCACACCATCAAAACCTGCTTCAATAGAGAGTTCCGCCGCTCTGTGGTATTCCTCTACTATTTTGGGTATTTCGTCCAATTCTAATGGACGGGGTATCTCGAAAGGGACTTTGCCATCCCAAATGTGAACTTCTTCGGACATCACCGGGACAGCCGAAGGTGCGATCGGTCGGGCATGGTTAGGTAATAGAGAGGAGTGTGACACCCGTCCAGCGTGCATCAGTTGCACAAATATTCGACCCCCAGCAGCATGAACTGCATCTGTCACTTTTCGCCAGCCTTCAACCTGCTCCTGGTTGTGCAGCCCAGGACAGGTTGTGTAACCCCGCCCCATTGGAGAAGGATGCGTTCCTTCGGTAACGATCAGTCCTGCCGAAGCTCTTTGGGTGTAGTATTCGACCATTATCGGGGTAGGTACACAGTCAGTAGTAGCTCGAAGACGGGACATGGGAGACATGATGATGCGGTTGGCCAGGTCAAGCGAACCTAGTCTAACTGGCGTGAACAGTCCTGATTTTTCTGGCATTAGTATTTTCCTCTTCTAAAACCACTGCAATAGCTGCGGCGGTAAACTACGCCCCATCAACAACCTCAAAATACTGCCCTACTGATAATTTCAAGATAACTGAATTCGGAACGCTGACAAATAGTTCTTAATTATTAATTGCCTTATAGATCCCCCTGCGACATAATTATTTCTTATATGTTGCTACTTACCTAATGGCAAGCTAACGCCTAATACGGTTCGGTTAAAGTTTTTTGATGAAAATTTTAGATCGCTAAAGATACGATAAATCATCACAAAGACGCGATAAATCGCCGTTTCTACAAAAGACTGGTTATTGTAGAGACGGCGATTCATTGCGTTTGTTGACTTAACCCTCTTCCTTTTTTATTTATTCGAATCATTACGTCTGTTATCATCAGCATTCTGCTTGATAATTACAGATGAATGTTGATGAGCGTTCGTCGTTCGCGCACCGTCTCCGGCTGGAGTTGGCATCGCTTTTGATTGTCCATCTTCGTTTGCATCTGGGGATGGCGGTTGCGAGGGTTTAGCGGGTTTTTTCTTCAAGAAGCGTTCTTCCAAAGTCTTGATGATTACGTACAGGACTGGAACAATCAGCAAACTCAAAATTGTCGCCACGAGTAACCCACCAAATAAGGCTGTTCCTAACGACCAGCGCGAGGCAGAACCGGCTCCGGTGGCAATTACCAGGGGGAAAAATCCCAGTAAGGAGGCGCTTGAAGTCATGACAATTGGTCGAAATCTTTCTTGCGCTGCGGTTATAGCTGCTTGTCGAATTGTCACGCCTTCTTCAAGGGCTTGATTGGCAAACTCGATGATCAAAATCGCGTTTTTCGACGCTAATCCAATCAGCATCACTAACGCTACGTTGGCGTAGACATCATTCACCAAACCGCGCAAAGCTAAGGCACTCAATGCACCCAACAACGCTAACGGTACAGTCAACAAAATAATCGCCGGATCGATTAACTTTTATACTGAGCAGCCAGCGTCAGAAACACCATAATGATTCCGAAGCCAAAAATCAAAATCCCCAAGTTACCTGCACTTAATTCTTCGCGAGCAGTTCCAACGAATTAGCAGCTGCATATTTGGTTGAGCGCATTAGATGCATCTTTTATCAGAATCACGGCTTTACTTCAAACAAACTCATCTTCAAAAAATCTCTGGATTCATACTACGTGAATTCCAGGGATTAAAAAAATACCAAAGATAGAGATAATTAAGTTTGTAGGGTAGATATCAGAGATTTTTGAAATTAATTATGCTCAATTACTTAATAACCTAACTCTTTGATACTCCAGGCAATGCAACACTATCGCCTGGCTTTGAAGGCCATCTGACAGTCACAATAGTGCAGTCGGACTCAGCAATCCACCAATGGGACACACCTGCACACCAAAGGACATAATCACCTTCACGAGATAATAAAATTTCTCGATCTTCAAATTGCAGCCGAAATTCTCCGCCAATGAGAATTGAAAGCGTCGCAGCTTGGTTATTTACTGCCCATTCAGTTCTACTGTCACCTGCTTTGTGAACAGCCCATTTTACTTCTAGCATTTCCGTGGAACGTGGATCGTCTTCAGGGGTGATAAAGTGACCCATGAACCATCCCCAACGATTTACACCTTCAACGGCTGCATTTCCATAAACCACTTTAGGCTGCATCACTTAACTCCAAAGAAGGAACCAAAATTTCTCCGTTGTAACCTGCTTGCTTGTATTGTTCAAGAATATGGGTTGCAATATCTTTGCTCTGTCCTGATTTAACCAAAGCGACACTTGCACCGCCAAAACCAGCACCCGTAAGTCTTGCACCATACACTCCTTCTGTTTTCTGCAAAATGTCTACCAATGTATCCAGCGCAGGTACGGACACTTCGTAATCATCCCTCAAACTGGCGTGGGATGCGTTCATCAATTCACCAAAGCGTTCAGATGATACTCCCTGCAATACTTCTAAGACGCGGTTATTTTCTGTAACCACATGACGGGCACGCTGCCGGAGAGGTTCGGGGAGTTTTTCTGTTACTTCAGCTTCAGTAATATCTCGCAGTGCCTTAACTCCTAGCGATCGCGCCGCCTCTTCACACTCAGCCCGACGCTGGTTATAACCACTACTTGCAAGTGTGCGGGGTACACTGCTATCAATAACCAAAATCTCCGCTTTCTCAGGCAAAGGCATCACCCGGCGTTCTAAAGTCCGAGTATCTAAAAACAAGATATGCTCAGTATCAGCCAAACTAGAAGCCATCTGATCCATGATGCCGCACTGCACGCCAGCATAATGAATTTCTGCTTGCTGGGCGAATTGGGCAATTTCAACATCATCAATGGGAAGGTTCAGAAGTTGGCGTACTGCCCGCAGCGTTGCCACTTCCAAAGCCGCGCTGCTAGACAAACCCGAACCCATAGGAACCGATGATTTGACGTAGACACAAAGCGATGGTGTTATGTATCCTGCTTTTTGCAAAATCTCAATACAGCCAAAAATATAACTGGCAAATCCAGACGGGGAATGGTTTATATCTAAAATGCTAACTTGCTCGTTGAGATTTTCTGAGTAAAAGTGATGATGGCGATCGCTACTCAAACCTAGCTGTACCGTTGTACTTTGAGGAATCGCAGTTGGTAGAACGAAGCCATCGTTGTAGTCGGTATGTTCGCCCAGTAAATTTACTCTTCCTGGCGCACTGGCTTGAGTTTCAGGTGGTTTACCGAATACTTGTTGAAAATGCATAATTTTTAATTGTACAAAGGTACAGGGCGCAACCTTCCTTCTACCTCAACATTAGGAAAATTTGGATCGAAAGTCAGATTTTCCAACTTTCCATCTTTCAAAATCACAAAAGTATCTTCAATTTTTGCCCCTGCTAAACTGGGATTCCAAGCGACAGCAATACCTTCTGCCAAAGTATCAGTAGTAGTTGGATTTGCGACGATTTCTCGCGCTAAATATCCAGTGGTTCCTCCCTGGTGGTGTTCGCGGATGGCATTGGGAAATCCATGCTGCTCATAAGCCTGAGCTAGGGCGTGATAAACTGCATCGAGAGTGGTTCCGGGTTGGCACAGATTCAAAACTACTGCTTCTACTTCAAGCACATGGGAATGCAATTCGGCCTGCTCGCCTGAAAGCTCACCAAAACAAACAAATCGAGTCAGATTTGCATACAAACCATAACCTCTAGCGCAAAATACGAGCATCGCTTGCCGTCCAATCTGTTCTCCCGTGGGTGTTGCATGACGGTATAGCGGTAAACGCCTCTCACCCGCTACCAGTGTCAGCGCTGGATGCAGCCCTTTCGCCCATAGAGCCTCTGCACCTGCACCCGCTAACTGATATTCTGTCCAAGTTGGCTTGGCGGCTTTAAGTACCTCTGTCATTGCCTGACTAGCTTTTTGCCCAACTTGACGATATCGGTCTAATTCACTTGACATCATTACCCGTTTATGGTTTTGCAGAGATGGGGGTAACGGCTTTTCTAAATTGGAGATGGGGCGATCGCTAATTGCTATTTTGCCGCCAGTTGCATCACGAACGAAAGCCTCACGGACAGCACCATCAGCCCAAGGGTTGACATACACCTTAAAATTAGCAGGCAGTTCTTCATCCTGAAGACGCTGCGCTTCAATTTCATCCGTCAATATCCAAGCATCTTCAGTAGTTACTAGTACTTCTGCTACGCCAATTTCAGCAGTCAGCAGCACGGTATTAGAAGCGCCAGCCGTCGCCCAGGCAAACCAGTCCGTACCACGCAAACGCACGCCTTGCACTTCGGATTCACGCAAGGTTTGCCTGATTAACTCTAGTTTTTTGGAGACTTCTTCATTCATAGAAAATTAGTAACCAGATGATGAATACAGACAATTATGAGATTCATCTGTGTTTATATGCGTATGTCTACGGTTTGAAAAAAGCGTGAGTACGGTATTATATCGAGTTTGGCATTTCAATATTTACAACTAAGTTAAAAAACATCTAAATTGCATAATCTAATTAAATATAACTTTTGTGGGTGGGCATCTTGCCCGGCCATATTATGCAATTTAAATGTGGAACAGCTTACTACTTATAATTCCTTCGCCTTTTTCTCTGGTAAAGCATCATCAGCAAATATACTCACTCCGCCAATTGGTAATTTTATAAAAATAGGACTTACGCAAAACTACACATGGTAGGGGCAATTTATGAATTACCCCTACAAGAGAATCAGGGTTTTGACTATTGTTTGCGTAAGTCTTAAAAAACTCAATTTAAATTTTATCCAGTTGCTTAGAAAAGTGTATTTGCAATTACAGAGCAACTTCACATCGACTAACTCCTCTAGGCGAATCGCACATCAATTCAAGGTAGTTCTCAAGAAAGATGTACTCATTAATAAATTTTTGAAATTATAAAAGCGCAGGAGCTACAAAGACATCAACAAAGCCCATGAAATCCCAAGAGACTCAAAACATATTAACAGAGAATAATTTTCCCTTGCCAGAGAACACAGCTAACGAGATGAATCCCCAAGAACCTGATAAATCTGAGCAGATGACTCAGGTACAAAGGGATAATGTAATCACCAATCAGGATTTACCCAACCCACTAGTTCGCTATGGTTTTACCCTGGTTATATTGGCTACTTTCTTATTTGTTGTCGCCATTTACTACGGAATTATTAACCCCTAAGTAATTTATCTAACTTAGGTTTCACAAAAAGTACAATTTCTTGGTATTACAGCTTACCAAGTACTAGATAAAGTTGAGCTTAGTTTTGTGTTTTATTTTGCTAAAACAATCATTATCATGCCACACACTTACAAAATCTAAGCTCATGTTAATCAAAATTTAGTAAATTTTGCAGCTTTGGCACTGTATTTAAGACTACAAGTTCATTTGATAAAGAGATCCTCCGATAGTTAGATGGAAATGGTAGTCATTAATTATTTTATTACTTCTATGAAAATGAATTGCATCATACTGCCTAACGATGTAATTCTAAAAATTAAGCCTGTTTTATCCTCAATACTCATCAGCTTTTGCTATTTAGATTGACCTCCAATTCAAGGCTGAAAGGGTGCTGATTCAAATGTAAAAAGTTGCTAAATTTTTAGAACTAGCAACTTGGATTAGCGTTTAAGGAGATGTAATTAAATTGCATGGCCAGAAAATATCCTAAATTTAACCAGGATCTCGCACAAGACCCGACTACACGTCGGATATGGTATGCGATCGCTACGGGAAATGATTTTGAAAGCCATGATGGCATGACCGAGGAAAATCTTTACCAAAAGATTTTCGCTACTCACTTTGGTCACGTGGCAATCATATTTCTGTGGGCATCTAGCCTATTGTTCCACGTAGCTTGGCAAGGTAATTTTGAACAGTGGATTAAAGATCCGCTGCATACCCGTCCAATCGCCCACGCGATTTGGGACCCTCATTTCGGTAAAGCAGCAGTAGAAGCTTTTACTCAAGGGGGCGCTCCCTATCCTGTTAACATTGCTTACTCTGGTGTCTACCACTGGTGGTACACGATTGGGATGCGGACGAACAATGACCTTTACCAAGGTTCAGTGTTCTTGTTGCTGTTAGCAGCATTATTTTTGTTTGCTGGTTGGCTGCACTTGCAACCTAAATATCGTCCCAGCTTGGCTTGGTTCAAGAGTGCTGAACCTCGTCTGAATCACCACTTAGCAGGTTTGTTTGGTGTTAGCTCTCTAGCTTGGGCTGGACATCTTATTCACGTTGCCATTCCCGAATCTCGTGGTCAGCATGTTGGTTGGAATAATTTTCTTACAGTTTTGCCACACCCAGCAGGTTTAGCACCTTTCTGGAGGGGTGACTGGGGTGCATACGCTCAGAATCCTGATACGCCAGGGCATTTGTTTGGTACATCTCAAGGCGCAGGGACGGCAATTCTGACTTTTTTGGGTGGCTTCCATCCCCAGACTGAATCGCTATGGCTGACCGATATGGCTCATCACCATTTAGCGATCGCAGTTATCTTTATTGTTGCCGGTCACATGTACCGGACTAACTTCGGGATTGGTCACAGCATCAAAGAGATGCTCAACTCCAAAAAATTCTTTGGCATTCAAACTGAAGGTCAGTTCAACTTACCGCACCAAGGCCTGTACGACACCTATAACAACTCGCTGCACTTCCAGTTATCTATACACTTGGCAGCGCTGGGCACTGCCCTGTCGTTAGTGGCACAGCATATGTACTCGATGCCTCCTTACGCCTTCATCGGTAAGGACTACACAACACAGGCGGCACTGTACACTCATCACCAATACATCGCTGGGTTCTTGATGATTGGTGCATTCGCCCATGCTGGCATCTTCTGGGTTCGGGATTACGACCCAGAGCAGAACAGAGGTAACGTCCTGGAGCGTGTACTTCAGCATAAAGAAGCGATTATTTCTCACTTGAGTTGGGTGTCGCTATTCTTAGGCTTCCACACTCTGGGGTTATATGTCCACAACGATGTTGTCGTTGCCTTTGGCACTCCTGAAAAGCAAATTTTGATTGAGCCGGTGTTTGCTCAATTCATCCAATCTGCTCACGGGAAACTACTGTATGGCATGGATGCTTTACTATCTAACCCAGATAGCATCGCCTATACAGCTTGGCCCAACTACGGTAACGTCTGGTTGCCAAACTGGACAGCAGCGATCAACTCCGGCACTAACTCCCTGTTCTTGACGATTGGGCCTGGTGATTTCCTGGTTCACCATGCGATCGCTTTAGGTTTGCACACCACTACCTTAATTTGTGTCAAGGGTGCATTGGATGCTCGTGGTACCAAATTAATGCCTGATAAAAAAGACTTCGGCTTCACCTTCCCCTGCGATGGGCCTGGTCGGGGTGGTACTTGCCAAACTTCCTCTTGGGAACAGTCTTTCTATCTCGCTATCTTCTGGATGCTGAATCTCCTTGGTTGGGTAACTTTCTATTGGCACTGGAAGCATCTAGGCGTTTGGCAAGGTAACGTTGCTCAATTCAATGAGAACTCTACATACCTTATGGGTTGGTTCCGTGATTATCTCTGGGCTAACTCCGCTCAGTTGATTAACGGTTATAACCCCTACGGCACAAATAATTTGTCTGTCTGGGCTTGGATGTTCCTCTTTGGACACCTGGTTTGGGCAACCGGCTTCATGTTCTTGATTAGCTGGCGTGGCTACTGGCAAGAGTTAATTGAAACTCTAGTCTGGGCACACGAACGTACTCCGCTGGCTAACTTAGTTTACTGGAAAGATAAACCCGTTGCTTTATCTATTGTCCAAGGTTGGTTAGTAGGTCTAGCTCACTTCACAGTTGGCTACATCCTTACTTATGCAGCATTCCTCATAGCTTCAACCGCTAGTAAATTTGGTTGAAGTTTTTGATAGATATCCTCTGACCTTAGCTATCTCCCCCTCTCACCTGACGGTATAGAGGGGGATTTTTGTATATTGAAAGCAATTGAAAGCACTCAGATCATGCGGAAAAATCTAATTTATCGTTATCGTTATCTTCTATAGGAATCCGCTTTGATTTCTGAACTGATTTGCGTAGGTAGGCAATAGGCAATAGGCAATAGGAAAGAAGGCTTCTTATACCAATTTAATGTGAAGTTGCACATATCTCGATCCCCCTAAATCCCCCTTAAAAAGGGGGATTTTGATAGATGTTTTTCCAGTTCCCCCCCTTTTTAAGCTACGGTGTACACACATCTCTATGCTGAGTGCAGAATGTGGTTTGATCCCCCTAAATCCCCCTTAAAAAGGGGGACTTTGATTCTAGTTCCCCCCTTAAAAAAGGGGGGTTAGGGGGGATCAGAACGATATGGGATAAGGTTATCAGACTTGTGTGTACACCGTAGCCTTTTTAAGGGGGGCTAGGGGGGATCTAATTCTATGCAGCTTCATACAAAATTGGTATTAGTTGTACTGAGTTTTTTCAGAAATCAAATATAGGAATCAGGTTTGATTACTGAAATCACTTGCGTAGGCAGGCAATAGGCAATAGGCAATAGGATTTCAGAAGATTAAGGTGTACCGAATTTTTTTCAGAAATCAAATATGAGTCCTATATAGGAATCCTATTTAACTAATTCGTTATAATTAATATAAATTAATTGTTACAGAGGATTGGCATAAGCCACCAATTTTAAAAATAGTGCGCTACTATCGACAAGCAATAAAAAATCTCCTAGAGGTTTGATATTAATACGCCTCTAGTTATAAGTTGAAGAGGATAAAAAAGATGGTTCAAAGTATAGGCGGTATAGCGAAATATTCAGCTACCGACCTAGACCAATTTGCTCAAAAACTGAATCAAGACGGAATTTGTGTGATTCCCGGTGTTTTTGAGCAAAAATTAATTGACGAGTGGGCACAAGCTTTTGAAAAATTATTTTACGAACGTCAAAATCAACCAGGTGGGTTGGCTCCTCGTGAAGTTTCCCGCTACTATCTAACCTTGCCTTGGATTTACCCATTTGCTAATGAATTAGTTTTTGCTAACCCAGTGATTATGGGTGTCTTAGAGCGCGTGTTTTACCAAGAATACGTGATGGTTCAGATGGGAGTTGATGTCCCATTCCAGGGTTCAGATTATCAGGAAACCCATCGGGACTTTCGCCCGTTGTTTAGCGATCGCATAGTAACCCCACTTTACGCCCTCGCAGTCAACTTTCCCCTTGTGGAAGTAACCGCAGACAACGGCCCATTCCAAATGGCGCGTGGAACCCATGTTATACCGCGAGAAGAGGGATTAGAAAAGGTTGCCAGTGGTGAAATTCCGATGGAATCATTTTATATGCAGCCAGGTGACGTGATGGTGCGATCGCCTTTAGCACTACATCGGGGTTCCCCAAATCGGACAAACCAGCCAAGACCGATGGTAGTTATGGGGTATGCGATGCATTGGTTGCACACACCAAAGGTAGATTTGACTCTCCCACAAGACTATTATCAAAGCCTCCCAGAAAAACTAAAGCAAATGCTACGGTGTCAGCTAGTAGAAAGCTTACCTAAGAACAAAGTCGAAACTTACGTAAATTTCAAATACTAGTAGTTTTTCAAGGCAACAATGCTTGGTAAATAAGTTTGTAGTAAGGACTTTAGTCCTCGATTTAAGCGTTAAAGCCCTCACTACAAAGCAAGCATTCTTAACTTGACTAACCACTATAGGAATCCGCTTTGATTTCTGAACTAATTTGCGTAGGCAGGCAATAGGGAATAGGCAACAGGCAACAGTCAAGAAGTCTTCTTAGTTGTACTGAGTTTTTTCAGAAATCAAATATGAGTCCTATAGTTGAAGAAAGATTTTTGTCATTATTCCATAGATAATTTAAGATGCAAACCTATACTAATCCAGTCTACAAAGGTTATTTTGCCGATCCTTTTGTTTGGCAACACGAAGGGGTATATTATGCGATCGGTACTGGCGCAGCAGAGGCAGAAGGAACGGTAGATGAAATACCGGATGCACCAAATATTAACTCCAATAACAAATCGCGTGTCTTTCCTCTGTTACGCTCCTTCGACTTTGTAAATTGGGATTATGTTGGGAACGCCCTACAACGGCCAGATCCAGCCCTTGGCAATAATTTTTGGGCCCCCGAAGTTGCTTACTGCGATCGCCAGTTTTATCTCTACTACTCAGTGGGACATGAAGACAAGAATCATCAGTTACGTGTGGCTACAAGCGATACTCCATTAGGCCCTTATCAAGATGTTGGTGAGTTACTTGTAGATCCAAAATCTTGTCCTTTTGCGATCGATCCGCACCCATTCCAGGATGATGATGGACAATGGTATTTGTTTTACGCTCGTGACTTTCTGGATACATCGGATGGAGTGCGTGCTGGCACAGCATTAGTTGTAGATAAACTCCAAACCATGACTAAGCTTGCTGGTGAAGGGAAAGTGGTTTTACGGGCGCGATCCGATTGGCAGCGTTTTTTAGCCAACCGTTTGATGTATGGTGAAATCTATGATTGGCATACTTTAGAAGGCCCTTGCGTTCGTAAGCATGAAGGGAAATACTATTGCTTTTATAGTGGTGGACGCTGGGAAACTGAGAACTACGGTGTAGATTATGGGGTTGCTGACAACGTGATGGGGCCTTACTCTGATGCAGGTAACGAAACCGGGCCACGGGTGCTAAAGTCTATTCCTAATTTTGTTAGAGGGCCGGGACATAACTCTATTGTTATTGGGCCAGATGGTAAGACTGAGTATGTTGTCTATCATGCTTGGACGAAAAACATGGAGATGCGGCAAATCTGCTTAGATATGCTGATCTGGAAAGAAGGGCCATCTTGCAATGGCCCCACCTGGACACCGCAGACTATCAGAAACTATTGAAGATTTTGCGATACATTAACACCGCTCACTTTAGCTGGTATAACAACACTGTAGTAGCCAGCTGCGATCGCAGCTAATGCATTAAGCAAAACATTAGCGCCGAACAATGGCATTAACCCGAAAAATGTCTTACCCAAAGGCAACAATCCGACGATCGCCAGCAATGCATAAGAAACTGCAAAACCACGATTGAATAGACGCGCAGTAGTAGTATTGTTGTAAGAAGTGATTCCTAACAATCCTACGGCACAACGTACAATGTTATGCAAAAAGTTGGTGGGAATTAGGCCAAAGATATAACCAAAACCCGCAGAATAAGCACCAGTAGATTCATCAAGTGGAACAAAAGATTCGCTCGTTCCTGGTAAAGAAACCAAAGCTGGTACAAATCCAGCTAAACCTAAAAGCAAATAAGTGATTCCGATAGCCAAAGCAACGTAACGCTCGATCATTTTTGCCTGGTTAATGTTTTCCATCTTTTTTCTCTTGGTAAGTATGTAGATGTTTACGAAGTAGTAACCGCTAGCTAAGAAATCATGAGAATCTAATTTTTTAATAGATATAAATAGATTGCTTCTAGCTGGTTAACTGTCTAAGCACAGTATTTATAATTCAACTTGGTCTTTCATGTATTTCACTCTATCAAAAGTAATGAATACTATTTTAAGCAAGGCTTAGAGGTGCGAGTTATTTGGGTTTAATGCTTTTTTTAGCATTTAAAAATATTTCCTGATTAATTATTTGAATTGTCGTTAAATCTCCTTGCTTTAGGACTTCTATAAATGGCATTTTTGTTCATGATTTTAGCATTTTATTGTGAGAAACAATATTGAATGGCGAATAGATATCTACCTCATATAGCCAAATCATAGTCTCATAACCAACTCGACCCATTTCTGGCTCTAAACCCATAGGCATCTCTAGCAAATAAACCCAGCTACCTGACTGAGGACGGTAATTTTTGATGATGCCTTCTCCGCCGATAAACTCTACTTTTTGACCGCTACGGAACTTAGGTTTTGACAAAACACTTGTATTCATTATTCGCAATTCCTTCGACTAATATAGGACTCATATTTCATTTTTGAAAAAATTCCCTATAGCTCAAAAAGGCTTATTGACTGTTGCCTTCCTGCGCGAACAGAAATCAAAGACGCTCGATAGCGCAGCGTTAGCGACACAGGAGCGTCTGATCGCTACCGCTTCGCTATCGGATTGCTATAGGGTGATAACTAACGTTGTAGCTAATATAAAACTTGTGACTATCTGTCACAGGTTTCAATGTATTCTATGTCAGTCGTTTTAAGATGAAGTTTGAGTTTTTATACCTAAAGTCATAATTTTAATTGAACGAATTAAATCTTTCAAAGTAAAAAGCTTCCAGCACTACCTATTTATTTGAAAACTCTGAGTTAGAAAAACGCGATCGCTCCATAATTAGAAGCGATCGCGTAAGGTTTATGAATTGGATTACAACCAATGTTACATACAACCAAAAGGCTTTTAGCCTACCCAAGGTTGAGAGAACAGATATATCATCAGGGTGAAAATTATAATACTTGTTTCTAATAAACCATAGTCAAAAAAATTACTTGATTTACTATGGTTTATAAAATAATTGTTACAGCAGTATGTATTCCATGTAACAAATTAATAGATTTATTGTAAATAAGAATACTGTTTAATACTTAAATCATAATCAATTTATATATGCTATTAGGGTTAAATATTTAATATGAATAAAAAAGTCAGGTGATAAATAAGCTGATTTTATTACTTTTAATATTAATGATAATTGTTTTAATGAACTTGTGTACGAAACCGAACAGACAAACACAACTATATTTGCATGGGTTTATAAATAATAATCGCGTGACATAAATTAATATTTACTTAATTTTAGATACTTATAAAAAATAGTGCTTAGGAATTAATAAAAAACCTAACTTTATATTTATTTGGGTAGATGAAAAAATTAGATATAAAACAGTAATTTGTTATTAATACAACCAAGTATTGATGATACCGATTCGATATTGAAAAGCAGCAAAAGTATGTTGCAGGCTTTTGCATGAAAATAAGTTTGGTGCTGCCTTACAAAGAAAAGGTATTAGCGTTTAGCTAGTCAGAATTAATAATTTAAATAATGAGACGAACTATGACAAGTGAAAAATCTCAAGTCAAAAACAACAGTGTCAGCAATGTTATTTCGCCGAAGCAGCGTAAAACAAAGCGATCGCAGTTACCTGAAACGCAATCATCGAGTCCGTCACGGTTGAATTTAACTTCGTCTAACAAAAAAGTTCAATCAACAAAAACCTTTAAAGACACACCTGATATAGTTTGTTTATCTCATTTGCGTTGGAATTTCGTTTATCAAAGACCGCAACATCTTCTTAGTCGCTGCGCCCAAGGAAAGCGAGTGTTCTTTATTGAGGAGCCAATTTTCTCTGAAGAACCCTTGGCAAGGTTAGATATAAATGAAGATTCTAATGGAGTAGTTGTGGTTGTGCCACACCTACCACAAGGTTTAAGTGAAGAAGCAACAAACGCAGATTTGCAACTACTAATTGATAGTTTGTTTGCAGAGCATAACATCAGCAAGTACATTTGTTGGTATTACACACCGATGGCGATCGCATTTACCCGCCGCTTGCAACCCCAAGCCGTGGTGTACGATTGCATGGATGAATTATCTGCATTCCAGGGAGCATCACCCACTTTAAAGAATTACGAAGCCGAATTATTCAGCCGTGCAGACTTAGTATTTACAGGCGGACAAAGCCTTTACGAAAGTAAGGTGAACCAGCACCCGAACGTGTATGCCTTTCCTAGCAGTGTAGATGTCGCCCACTTTGGCCAGGCAAGAAATGTTCAAGAACCGGAGGATCAAGCTCATATTCCCCATCCTCGTCTTGGTTTCTTTGGCGTAATTGATGAACGGATGGATATTGAACTGCTTGCTGGAATTGCCGAAGCCCGCCCTGATTGGCATTTAGTAATCATTGGGCCAGTTGTCAAAATTGATCCAGCAAATCTGCCACAGCATGAAAACATCCATTATCTCGGTGGCAGAGATTATAAACAACTACCTGCTTATTTAGCAGGCTGGGACTTAGCGATGTTGCCGTTTGCGCGTAACGAATCAACACGTTTTATTAGCCCTACCAAAACTCCAGAATATCTTGCCGCAGGTAGACCTGTAGTATCTACCTCAATTCGAGATGTGGTGCGTCCTTATGGAGAATCGAAGCTGGTGCAAATTGCCGACACAATTTCTGAGTTCGTCGCTGCCGCAGAACAAGCAATGCAAGAAGACACCCCAGCCTCAGAATGGTTGAGTCGAGTAGATACCTTTTTAGAGAAGATTTCTTGGGATCGCACTTGGGCATCAATGATGAAGCTGATTGACTCTGCGATCGCAGCCCGTGATGGCGAAGACAAAGCTAAGGGATTTGCAAGAAAATAAGATACCAATTAAACGGGGAAAATTGTGATATC
>NZ_JBDNJQ010000115.1:0-26235 GCF_051172895.1 Nostoc sp. CALU 1950
GCAGGTCGATGCATCAAAGGTGCAGGTCGATGCATCAAAGGTGCAGGTCGATGCATCAAAGGTGCAGGTCGATGCAACAAAGGTGCAGGTCGATGCATCAAAGGTGCAGGTCGATGCATCAAAGGTGCAGGTCGATGCATCAAAGGTGCAGGTCGATGCAACAAAGGTGCAGGTTAAAATACTTGTGTGTACACCGTAGCTTCTGCGAGGAGAGGGAAAATTTTATCTCTACAATGCCAAACAATTAATCCCACCAAAAAAACAAGTCGTCACTTGAGCGGAGACTCTCAGCTAACCGCTCCACCGAACCACAGCCTTGGTCTACAATATCGGGGCAAAAATCATACATGCGATCGGCAAGTTCTTCACAGTCTTCGATAGGAGTGAGGAAACGGCCTTCGAGAGTATCATGAGCAACTAGGGTCAAAATAAAAGGCTGCACCGCTTCAAGTTCTCGTAGCCACTCCACAACATAACCAGAACCGACACCATAGTTACAACCATTTGTTTGATGTAGGGCAATCACATCATATTTATCTGTGGTTGGCAAAACATAAAGTTGTTTCGGTCCTTCTGCGTCGTAGTATTTGTCTGGCTCGTAGACAAAACAACCCCGTTGTAAAAACTGTTGTTGTAAATCTTCGGTTTTAATATCACTTCGGTGTTTGCTGTTCACATGAACTTTAAACCAGCCGGGAATATCATACATAGGTACTGGCTGACTGCCACAAATCTCACCTAAATCTGCAACTGCTTTTTGATATTTAGGGTTCTGGGCTGCTTGGGAAAAGTCTGGACGGGGTAGTTCTACTCCCCAGCGTTTATCGTCGTCGCTGTTGTTTTTTTCATCATCTTCATCTTGTTCATCCCATCGTCGTTTTTCAACACCATACTGAATCAGCATTTCTATGACATTTTGACGATTAAATAAATCTGCCAAAGTCATTGCAGTGTCACCATCTTTGGAAACGGCATTGACATCAGCACACCGTTCAATCAGCATTTGAATTAGCTCTAAATGTTCTTCCTTTTGCACTGCCTCCATTAAAGGAGTGTGATCTTCATTATTTTTAGCGTTGACATCTGCTCCTGACTCTATGAGAAATTTTGCCAGTTCTATATGGGTATTTCTCAAAGCCATCAAAAGCGGCGTATCTCCCGCTATATCTTGCTGATTGATGTTTACTCCTGCCTGCATTAATATTTGCACAACCTCTAGATGTCCGTTGATGCAAGCAAGACATAGGGCATCTCTTGCAAAACAATCCCGTGCTTGAAGATTCGCTTGATGTGAAACTAGTAGTTGGACGATGTTTTTATATCCTTTAATTGCTGCTAGCATCAAAGGAGTTATGCCCAAAAACAATCTCATCGCAGTAAATGACTCGTAATCGTCTGAAATAATCCCACAAGGTTGTCGTTGATTGACATCAACAATATCAGTGGCATTGATATCAGCACCTGCATCAAGCAGCAAATTTACAACCTCTAAATGTCCAATTGATGCTGCTAACATCAACGGTGTGCGGTTCTTTGTCTTTCTTCTTTGGTCGCGTGCATTCACGTTAGCACCTTCAGACAACCATGCACGTACAGCTACAACATCTCCCTGTTCGGCGGCGTTCAGCAGATGTTCCTCTGGACTTACTCTTGGTGCATCCACACCAAAGTGACGCAGAACTTCTAGAACCTGTGAATGTTCGTTTCGGACTGCCCAATCATAGGCTGATAATCCCTCACCATCTTTACAGTGGGGGTCAGCACCTGCTACCAATAACACTGCTAAAGCTTTTCCATGACCGCAACGTGCTGCCAGAATTGCTGGGAAGGTATCAACTGCAATTTCTGGTTTAGCAATGTTGGATGTGGCAAGCTTCGCCCGATTTGCGGCAATATCAATAGATTCAATGGTTTCGCCCACCTCAGACAATGGTGCATCTCCAGTTTCAACTGCGTCGAGCTTTTCAAATGCTTTACCAAGAGTCTCCAAAGTATTGAATGCTGTTTTTAACGCAGATCCAGCCTGTCTTTGAATTGTGGCATGATTGATTGTAATTCCTGATGTCAAAATATTGACATCTGCGCCAGCAGCTATCAGCCCTCTAATTACTGCTGCTGAACCTTGTGCTGCTGCCATTGCGATGGGTGGAATACTCCCAAACTTTGTTGTTTTGCTTGGGTTCGCACCTGCGGCAATGAGTTTTAAAGCAATATTGAAGTTGCCTTTTTCAATAGCTTTTAATAAAGGGGTTGAAAGCATACTGCCGTCATCAACATCAGCACCCGCAGCAACTAACAGGTCAACGATTTCCGTATTTCCTACTCTTGCCGCTTCTTGTAATGGGTTGCCACCATAGGTTGATACGTTAATATCTGCACCCCTAGTAAGCAAAACTCTCACGGTTTCCACTCGACCTGTCATAACTGCCCAAACTAACGAGTGTCTGAGTGAGGAATCATCAGCACCAGCTTCAATTAACGCACATTTAATTTCATCTGGACCGTAGCGTGCGAGTTCATAGGCTGTTTCATCACCTTTCTTGACATTTGGGTTTGCGCCTGTAGCCAATAATTCTTTTACACGCTGGGCATCACGAAACTCAATAGCGGCAATTAACTGGTCATCCATAATATTTTATACCTACCTATTCGGAGTTATCTAGTTATTTTGCCCATTCAACTCCAACTAGTGTCTAAATAGTTAACACCAAAATCTACTGTGGAAAAACCTTTACAGTATCACTGGCTATAGATAATTCCACCCTTGTACCCACAGGTAACGCCGTATCTTTCAGCGTCCGCGCATGGAGTTCTTTACCAGAGGGAGTTTGTAAACAATATTGGTACTCACGTCCTAAAAACCGTCGAGTGCGGACAACTACGGGCGCATCGGTATTAGGCTTTAATATAAAGTCTTCTTGGCGGATCATGATTTCACCATTATCATCGGTATGATTTGCTGTTAACTCAAAACTGCCGATTTCCGTTTTCCATAAATTCCCTTGACGATGGGCGGGAAGAAAATTAGCTTGAGTCACAAATTCGGCAACAAATCTTGATGCTGGATGTGTATAAATTTCTTCTGGTGTGCCTATTTGCTCTAAATGTCCTTGGCGCATCACACCCACTATATCTGAAATAGCTAATGCTTCTTCTTGATCGTGAGTAACAAAAATTGCTGAAGTACCTGCGGCTTTGAGAATGTCGCGCACTTCTTCTCGCAAGCGCAATCTAACTTGGATATCAAGATTACTCAAAGGTTCATCTAAAAGCATGAGTTGAGGTTGGGGTGCTAAAGCACGGGCGAGTGCAACCCGCTGCTGCTGTCCACCTGAGAGTTCGTAAGGGTAACGTTTTTCTAAACCTTCGAGTCTCACCAAAGTAATAACTTCGGCTATGCGTTTTTGTATTTGTTGTTTACTGAAATGTTTCAACCCAAAGGCCACATTTTCTGCCACATTTAGATGGGGAAACAGGGCATAATCTTGAAAAACAACGCCGATGTCGCGCTGTTCCGCTGGGATGCAAGTAGAACTATTACAAACTATCTGTTTACCAAGTTTAATTTCTCCTGCTTGCGATCGCTCAAAACCAGCAATCATTCGCAACAGTGTAGTTTTACCACAACCAGATGGGCCGAGCAATCCCAAGATATCTCCTTGTTGCAACGTCAAAGATACGTTATCTACAGCAGGGAAGGCACTTTCGGCAAACCGCTTGGTGACATTTTGTAAATCTAGAATTACTTGTTGCATAGGGAGTTGGGAGTGAAGAGTAGTATAGTTCAATTATTTGAAAAGCTTCAAATCAAGAGGTCGGATTCTATAAGTGATTTACTCCTTCTGCCTCCTGCCTCCTGCCTCCTGCCTCCTTCAAGACTTGCTCTTTTTTGACGTTCTCTTGAGATAGCACCAATAAAGTTGAACCCATAGAAACTAGTAGCATAGCTAATGAAGCCGCCGCCGCATCGGCAAAATCTACATTTTCTGTGGCTTGCCAAATTTGCATTGCTAAAGTACTAAAGCCAATTGGCGCTAACAGCATGGTGGCGGGTAGTTCTTTAATCGCTGTGAGAAACACCAGCACTGCACCACTCAATACACCCGGTTGTACCAAAGGGAGGGTAACTTCTCTTAAAGTTTGCCAAGCATTCCTACCTAGACTACGCGCTGATTCTTCTAGCTGGGGATTGACTTGCAAAAGCGAACTGCGGACTGTTCCCACTGATTGCGGTAAAAATAAAACTAAATATGCAAATATCAGCATCGGCAGAGTTTGGTACAATGCTGGCAGATAGTTGGCACCAAAAAATACCAAAGATAAGGCAACAACTATTCCTGGAACTCCAAAACCTATATAAGAACAGCGTTCAATTATAGCGGTGATTTTACTCGGAAATCTGACTGCTAAAATTGCTACTGGTAGGGCAAAGATGGTGGTAGCTAAAGCTGCGAGTCCAGCCGCGCCAATGGAGTTGAGAATGGTGGGGAATAAATTGGGGAAAGTATAGCCACCGTTAAGTCCGCGAATCAGCCAAAATAAGGTGATACCTACTGGTAAAACTACACCGAAGCTAGTAATTAGCAGACAAAAGCCGAAAGCTGGCCATTTCCAAATTCCCAACTTGACAATTTTTGGTGGACGTAGAGAAGCGGAACCACGACTATAATAAGCTGCACGCGATCGCATTCGATATTCTAACCACAAAATCAGCAGCACCAATGTCACCAACATCAAAGATAAAGCTGCGGCTGAGTTCCGATTAAAACTAGTTTTATATTGTAAAAAAATTGCCCGCGTAAAAGCATCAAATCGCATCAACGAAGGTGTCCCAAAGTCGCGCAAGGCATATAAAGCTACTAATAATCCACCTGCAATCAGTGATGGTTTCAACTGTGGCAAAACTACCTTAAAAAAGGTTTCTCTACTACCATAACCCAAACTACGAGACGCTTCTTCTAGAGATGGATCAATACCTTGTAATCCAGAACGCACACTCAGCAGCATATAGGGATAGGTAAACAAAGTAATTGCCAAAACTGTCCCAGGAAAACCATAAATTGAAGGTAATTCTTCTACTCCTAATGGTTGAAGCAACAGCTGCAAAAAACTACCCCGTGGTGCCAAAGTTGCAATCAGCGCAAAACTGCCTACATAGCTAGGAACCGCTAAGGGTAATGTTGTCGCCACTAACCAGAAACGTCTTCCTGGTAAGTCTGTCCGCACAGTTAAAAATGCCAATGGTACGGCAATTAGTGTAGAAAATAACGTCACCGTTGCCGCCATTGCCGCACTGTTGAAAAAAACCATAATATTGCGGGGACGAGAAATCAATTCCCAGAACTCTTCCCCGCCAATACCTGCGGTGCGAATTACTAAGTATAGCAATGGCAGGGCAATGGCAACTGCCACTACCGCTGCCGATAATGTGAGAAATAATGGAGGGCGAACCGCTTTCAACTGTTACAAAACTCCTGCCTGCTGTAATAAATTCAACGTTGCTGGCAAATCATCTAAATCTGTCAAGTTAACATTGGGTGGATTGAGCTTGTTGATTGGTACTTGTTTTGATGGCGCTGGGATTCCTTTTACTAAAGGATACTCGTTAGTTTCTTGAGCAAAGTAATTTTGTGAACTCTGTTTGAGCAGGTAATCAATTAAAGCTTCTACATCAGCTTTTTGATCTGTGGTTTTCGTAATAGCTACTCCTGCCACATTAATCATTGATCCTGCATCTTTGCTTGTGTAGTGGTGGGCAACAGGAAAGTTCGGATTATCTTTTTTGAAGCGATACAAGTAGTAATTATTCACTAAACCAAGATGAACTTCTCCCCGCCCCACAGCTTCAACGATCGCAGAGTTTTTACCGTAATCTTTGACACCGTTAGCTTTCATCGCTTTGAGCCATTGGAGAGTTTTTTCGTCTCCATTTAAGACTCGCATTGCTGTAACAAATGACTGAAATGAGCCGTTAGCTGGTGCCCAGCCAACTTTACCGCGCCATTTTGGTTCTGTTAACTGCGAAATTGATGTCGGTAGTTCCCCTGATTTAACTAACTTGGTATTGTAGTCAATGACACGGGCACGACCGGAAATTCCTAGCCAATGTCCTTTAGCAGAACGAAAGCGAGAATCAACCTTGTTTAGCAGTTTAGAGGCAATTGGTAGCGTTACCTGTTTTTTCTCCAAAGTGCCTAAAGCACCAGCATCTTGAGCAAAAAACAAGTCTGCACGGCTATTTTTGCCTTCTTCCAAAAGTGCGATCGCTAATTCAGCAGTATCGCCATAACGCACTTGAATATCCTGATTCAAGTCTTTTTTGGCTTTCTCAATTAAGGGGCCAATTAGTTTTTCTTCTCTGCCTGAATAGATCACGAGGGTTTTGGTTTGAGCATTTACAGCCACCCCGATTCCCCAACCGAGCGTTACAGCTAGAGCTAACGCTGAAACTTTCAGCAATGGTAAACTTTTCAATTTCCAATCCTCCACCTTAATACTTACCAGGAAGTTTTTGCAATAATCTTGGTATTCTCAACCTTTACCATTAACCTGTACTGGTAAGCAATAAACTTTCTCAAAAAATTTAGATTTTTCCTATCTTTGCCAGATGCATTCCAGCCAATAGCAAGTTATATGACTTGTACTTGCTGCATGAGCTTGAGTGTTGTCTCTAAATCGCTAAGATTACTCAAGTCGATTTTTTGAGTTTGTTTTTTAATTTCTTGGAGAGATTTTAGTTTACCTTTGGGCGCAACAGCCGAAGTTAGAGGATACTCAAAAGTTTGATTAGCAAAGTAGTTTTGGGCATTTTCATTCAGCATGAATTCGACAAACTTTTGAGCAATATTGGGATGTTTGGCGCTGTTAAGAATTGCTACACCTGCGACATTTACCAAGGAACCCACATCATCGGTAAAATGATGCTCCACAGGAACTTGAGGATTATCTTGTTTGATTCGTTCTAGATAATAATGATTGACAAATCCCACAGCAATTTCGCCGCGAGATAAGGCTTCTACGATCGCAGTATTATTAGGATAAACTTTAGCATTGTTAGCTTTAATACCTTCTAACCATTGCCTAGCCTTGTCTTCTCCTTCTGCAACTCGTAAGGCGGTGACAAAGGATTGAAAGGAACCATTTGTAGGTGCCCAGCCAATTTTCCCTTTCCATTTCGGTTCAGTAAAGCCAAAAATAGACGATGGTAATTCCCCTGGTTTTACTAATTTAGAGTTGTAATCTGCTGTACGCACTCTCCCCGAAATACCTAGCCATTTCCCCTCTGGTGAACGATAGGTACTATCTACTTGATTGAGAAGAGATGTTGGTAACTGTACTGCTCGATTTGCTTTTTGAATAGCTCCGAGGGCGCTAGCATCTTGAGCAAAGAAGACATCTGCGGGACTGTTTGCCCCTTCTTCCAAAATTGCTGATGCTAACTCAGCAGTATCGCCGTAGCGGACTTGTACCTTAGCATTGGTTTGTTGCTCAAATTGTTTGATCAGCTCACCAATGAGTTTTTCGTTGCGTCCTGAGTAGATTACTAGCTCTTTTTCTAATACACCAGTAGCAGCCGTAGCTGGTGTAGCTTGCCCTGAAGGCGATTCGGCAGTATCGGTGGGAGTTTGATTAGGATTACAAGCGATCGCTAATCCCCCACTAGCAGTTGCTAGTCCAACTATATAGACAAACTTACGACGCTTCATAATTTTTTTCCACCAGAGTTAGAACTATTACCCAAAATTATCAATAGTTTTATTGATTAAATATATCGATAATATCATAAACTGGTTTTACTCTTGACTAATATATAGGAATCCGCTTTGATTTCTGAACGAATTTGCGTAGGCAGGCAATAGGCAATAGGCAATAGGAAAGAAGGCTGCTTAGTTGTACTGAGTTTTTTCAGAAATTAAATATAAGTCCTATATATAAAACATAATGTTTTTTCTAAATTCAAGATATTACAGCAAATTTTACTCATTTTATCTGGTTTAGCCGCAACTTAATACTCGCCAGGGTTAGTTATAAATTAGACTTTACAAACATCATCTTGGAGAGTTTTTACCTTGATTATTGATAATGTTTTGAATAAAACAGGAGTCAGAATTCTGTATTCTGACTCCTGTTTTATGATATTGGATTTAACGCTTAACTAAAGATAAATCCGGTGTTAGTCTCTGCAAAACTTGTTTCAATACCATCACTGTCCAATCTATATCAGCTGCGGTGGTATCATGCCCCAATGTAATGCGAATTCCCCCCAAAGCTGCTTTTTCTGAATAACCCATCGCTAACAATATCGGACTAGGGCTAAGTTTACCACTGTGACAGGCAGCACCAGCACTGATGCCGATGCCTGCAAGGTTTAGCTGACGTACTAAGGCTTTACCGCTGAGTTTTTCGCCATCGGCGTTTTCTAGGCACAGACTGATATGGTGAGGTAAGCGATCGCAACCATCCCCTGTAGGAATTAAACCAGGAATCTCAGCTAATTGGGCAAAAGCGCGATCGCGTAACTGAATCAATCGTGGTGTTTCTGTAGGCAATTCTTCGGCTGCTAATTCTGCTGCTATACCAAATCCGGCAATTATCGGTACTGCTTGTGTACCAGAACGCAATCCCATTTCTTGTCCACCACCACTAACTAGAGGCATCAAATCCACACCAGGACGCACATATAGCGCCCCAGCACCTTGTGGCCCATATATTTTATGACTAGAAAGGCTAAGTAAGTCTATAGGAAGTTGTTGCACATCTATGGGTAAGCGTCCCGCAGCTTGCACCGCATCCGTATGGAACAAAGCACCATGCGATCGCACTATCTTACCCAGTTCTGCGATCGGTTGCACTGTCCCTACTTCACTTTGACCGTAAATTATAGAAACTAAGACTGTGTTGTGTCGCAACGCCGCCTTTAAATCCAAGGGGTTGACTCTGCCTTTAATATCCACAGACAAGCGCGTAACTTCCCAACCCCACATTTCTAGCAACCGTACTGTTTCAGAAATTGCGGAATGCTCAATGCTGGAGATAATAATATGTTGAGGAACAGCATACAACCGAGCCACGCCCATAATTGCTAGATTATCTGCCTCAGTGCCGCCAGAGGTAAAAATGATAGATTCCGAATTGGCGGCGTTAATTAAACCAGCAACTTGGACTCTAGCTTGTTCTACAACTGTTGCAGCCCGTTGTCCCCACTCATGTAAGCTGGAAGGATTGCCCCACTGTTGAGTGAGGATTGTTTGCATAACTGCGATCGCTTCTTTTCGAGTAGGTGTAGTGGCGCTGTAATCTAGATAAATTTGCATATAACCGCTAATGGTGAGAACACACGTTGGTAATAGACTGCTGATATTATCAGCTTGAGTAAAAAAACCGGAAAAAATCTTTGTAATTCTGCCTCTAGAAATAGATTTTTCCCTTGCCTTGGAAAGCTATTTTTCTACTTAATTCAGAACACAACATTTTGGGAATGATAAATATGTCCACTCCCAATCCACTTTTAACAGATTACAGTGCAACTTATCTCTAGACAAAGATATTTTTTATATATCTTTTTAGTAATATTCTCCCTTGCTGGTTGTCAACGAGTCCAGTCCTACAATCAGCGTCCAGAACCCTTACCACAAGACCCATTAGTTCAAGTTTACTTTAACCATTCTGAGTCTTCAGAATACAAAGAATCTTACCGCCAGCAAACTCGCCTTGGGGATGATTTAGAAAAACAGATTGCCGATGCTATTACACAGGCTAAATCTACAGTAGATGTGGCGGTGCAAGAATTACGTTTACCCAAAGTTGCCCAAGCATTAGTTGATAGACAAAAAGCTGGGGTAAAAGTCAGGATAATTTTAGAAAATAACTACAGCCGACCTTGGAGTAGCTTAACATCTGCCGAAGTAGGTAAGTTAGATAAAAGGGAACAGGAACGCTATAACGAGTTTCGCCAATTTATCGATATTAACCAAGACAATCAACTTAGTCCAGCAGAAATCAATCAAAGAGATGCTTTGATGATTTTGCAGAATGCCCAAATTCCCTGGATTGATGATCAAGCAGATGGTTCAGCAGGTAGTAGCTTGATGCATCATAAATTTGTGATTGTGGATAATCGGATTTTAATTATCACTTCTGCTAATTTTACTTTAAGTGATACATCTGGTGATTTTACAAATCCCAACACTTTAGGAAATGCCAATAACTTATTGCAAATTGACAGTCCAGAATTAGCATCTTTATTTACAGAAGAGTTTAACATTATGTGGGGTGACGGGCCAGAAGGTCAGCCAGATAGTCGATTTGGTTTGCAAAAACCGATGCGTTTACCTAAACAAATAACTTTAGGTAACACCCAAATTACTGTACAATTTTCGCCTACTTCTCCAACTCAACCTTGGAGTAACAGTAGTAATGGTTTAATTGGCAAAACTTTAGATTCCGCAACTAAATCTACCGATTTGGCATTATTTGTGTTTTCCGATCAGCGGCTTGCAAATATTTTAGAAAAACGCCATCAACAAAGTGTCCAAATTCGCGCTTTAATTGAACCACAATTTGCCTATCGTCCCTATAGTGAAGCATTGGATATGATGGGGGTTGCCCTCAGTAATAAATGTAAATATGAAGTTGACAACCATCCTTGGGCTAATCCAATTACTACTGTAGGCGTACCTATGTTACCCAAAGGTGATTTACTGCATCACAAATTTGGTGTTATTGATAGTACAACAGTAATAACAGGTTCTCATAATTGGTCAGATGCCGCTAATTATGGTAACGATGAGACAATTGTAGTGATTAAAAATCCCATAATTGCTGCTCATTATGTGCGAGAATTTGCTCGTCTTTATACCAAAGTAAAACCAGGCTTACCACCAGCGATTCAAGAAAAAATCAAATTAGAACAAACACGGTGTCCCCAAATAAAAACTTCTTCATCAAGTGAACCACAAGCAATTAAACAACTAAATATTAACACTGCAACTTTGGAAGAATTAGCAACTCTCCCTGGTGTTGGGAAGAAATTAGCGCAGCGGATAATTCTTAGCCGTCAACAGCAAAAATTTACATCTTTGCAAGACTTAGAACGAGTTCCAGGAGTGAGTGCTAGAACTGTAGAAAAATGGAGAGATCGACTAACTTGGTAGTAGTCTTTATTTACTCTTAGAGGATGTTTGAAAAGTATTTCTCTGTAACTTTAGGCACTTTAGATCCCCCCTAACCCCCCTTAAAAAGGGGGGAACCGGAGTAAAAGTCCCCCTTTTTAAGGGGGATTTAGGGGGATCTAAAACTTTTGATACCGATAAGAGGACTTTTCAAACGTCCTCTTAGCAATTGCTAATTGGTAGATGCAGCGAATTTTTTGAGAAAAAGCTTGATTTTATAAGAAGAATTCAGAATTCAGGAGTCAGAATTCAGTATGAATTCTGTACGAGTGGGTGACGAATATCGGTTAAAACCGTACTTTGTCCCGCTACGCTAACGCCCGAAGTCAAGCGAAAAAAATTAAAATATTCTCACCTTAAAACTCTATCCCTTTATGGGTAGAGTATTCTGAATTCTGAATTCTGAATTCTGTATTTTGACTCCTGTTTTATATTAGCCCACGGAGGTGGGCTTTGTTTGTATAGCCCTGAATGACCTTCGCCAGGGCTGTAAAACCAGATGAATATGGTATTTAAATGCGATCGCTAGCTAACTCAACCAAATTGCGAAAATGTCCATTCTGAGAAAATCGTTCTGCGGTTATTTGTTGATAAACTGCCTCGTAACCATCAGTCATGTGTTCAACGCTGAAAAGATTTTCCACATACTGACGACAGGCATAGCGGTCTAACTCTATGACGCGATCGATAGCACTAATGCATTCTTGAATATTATTGCAGAGGAAACCCGTCTTGCCGTGGGAAATTACCTCTTCAGTTGACCCCAATTTCATTGCAATCACTGGCGTACCCGAAGCCATTGACTCCACCATCACCAATCCAAAGGGTTCTCGCCAAGTGATGGGGAATAGAGTTGCTACTGCACCTCCCATCAGAGCATTTTTTTGAACATGGTTGGCTTCACCCAGATACTCAATTTGCTCCCCGTCAATCAGTGGTTTGATTTCCTTTTCAAAGTATTCCACATCAACGACATCCACCTTACCTGCCATTTTCAAGTGCCAACCAGATTGTTTGGCAATTTCTATGGCTAAGTGCGCTCCCTTCTCAGGAGATATCCGACCCAAAAACGCGAGGTAAGGAGGATCTTGTGGTTGGGAGTGAAACTTATAACTGCTGACATCAATACCGTTGTAAACCGTTGCTATACAGTTCAACCCTAACCTTGGTTCTCGTTGTGAATCGGAAATATTGACGTAGGGTTGTTTTTTACCAAAACTAAACATCTTTTCGTTGTCAGGGGTAAAAATACCGTGCAACGTGTGAACTGTAGGGGTTGTGACAAGATTTGCGTAAGATAATGCCCCATGTCCGATATGGGAGTGAATAATATCAAACTCTTCTGCGCGTTCATACACCGAAGCTAGGTTCAGCATCTCGTAAATGCCAAAATCTTTGATAGTCGGATCAAGTCTGAGGGCACGGGGATGAACTGACCTTAATTTTGCCAGACTCATAGAATCTCCCGATGCAAATAAGGTTACGTCATGTCCGCGTCGGACTAATTCATCTGTCAGTAACCCTACTACTAACTCTATCCCACCATAACCTGGAGGTGGAACTCTTTCCCATAATGGAGCGACTTGAGCAATTCTCATCACAAACCTCCTAAAAAATAAAAGTTTAATTAGAAGTTTTTTATTTCTGTTGTTTTAGTACTTGTAATTGATGCACTTGGCATCAGAAAGTAACTTCAGATACTAAACTTTTTAACAATCTCCTTCAAATGTTATGCTGTTACTTCTGGATTTCTTGTCTATCCTAGTACGGAAATTACCCACCTCTAAAGAGGTAGCTATATTCTGATTTATGATTTTTTGGTGATTTATGGCAATTTTAAATATGGATTTTTTTATAAAAACAAACTTTCTAAAATCGTTATAATCTCAGCTAAATAGCGATATTTGGCGATAAAACTCTGTTATTGCTTGTCAATTAAGTTGTTTACAAATATTGATTAAAAAATAAAGCATCTAGACACTCTTTGGGCGGCTTTCCGTACTCTAAAGGATAACCTGTATCCACCCAAAGGACAGATTTTGGTAAATTCGATGGTTTGAAATGATAAGTGGTATTTTTTTAGAAGTTTTATCTAGGTTTTTAAAAGTAATAATTAACTATAGCAATCCTAAATGATTTGCAAGAAAATTTACCCACTAGGCAAAAGGGAGAAAAAGTAGTTCAATTATTGACTAATTGCATAAAATATGATATTTTGTATTGCTATCAATAAAAATCATCATATATATAAACGTGAATATCTCTCCATCTCTCAAAAAACCGCGTGTCTCATGGCAAGCGGTTTTCTCACTACTGATATTTGTGTTCATGTACCTGCCCATACTGGTACTTGGCTTTTATAGCTTCAATCAGTCACCCTACAGTGCAACTTGGCAAGGATTCACTCTCGATTGGTATGGCAAGCTGTTCAGTGACGATCGCATCTTATCAGCTTTGCGAAATAGTATGATCGTTGCTGGTTGTGCCGTGGCAATTTCAGCAGTGCTGGGAACCTTGATGGCGGTTGGGTTAGCGCGTTACGAATTTCCTGGTAAGAAATTGTATCGGGGTGTTGCTTACCTACCATTGATTATTCCCGATATTGCGATCGCAGTGGCTACCCTAGTATGTCTAGCCGCCTTTGCAATCCCTTTGAGTTTGTGGACGATAGTTGCAGCCCATGTAGTGTTTTGTCTGGCTTACGTCGGACTTGTGGTTGCTTCACGACTGACTAATTTAGATCCTCACTTAGAAGAAGCAGCACTAGATTTAGGGGCTACACCAACCCAAGCTTTCATCAAAGTATTGCTACCTGAATTAATGCCTGGGATTGTAGCCGGTTGTCTCTTAGCCTTTGTTCTCAGCTTAGATGACTTTCTCATTTCCAGTTTTACTGCTGGTAGCGGTTCTAACACCCTGCCAATGGAAATTTTTAGCCGGATTAGAACAGGAGTTAAACCTGATATTAATGCTCTTAGTGTAATGTTAATTTCCGTATCTGCGATCGTTGCTATTGTAGCTGAATTAATTCGCGCCTCTGGAGAGAAGAAAACTTTTAAATAAGAGTCATTATTTGCAATAAATATTATTGGCAATTTCGTTCTTCGTGAACTTTTTTGGCTCATGAACAACAGCTATATTAAAATTTAGGGTGCATTACGGCAAGCCCAACGCCCAAACATTATGGCAATGTGCCATACTTTCTGCTAACACAACGTCATAGTATAGATAAGTAATACCAATTGTAAAAAAGAATGCGACAAATACACCATTTGTAGAGACGCGATTCATCGCGTCTTAACCCAAGTATGTGTTGCAATCATTAATTGAATTGGTATAAATAAATATAATTTATTCATCCTTCTATCCTCGTGTTAAAGATAGTTTTAAGCACATGAAGAAACTTCCGTGTTCGCTTCTCTACATAACTGTTTTCAATTAGATAATATTGGGGCTAAGTTTGGAGAAGATGCTATTTCCCCCTCATTATGCAAATCTGCCAAAATCCCAATTGCTCAAATCCATTCAACTCTGACAGCAATAGATTTTGTGTGAGTTGCGGACAAAGCAACTTTGGCAAATTGCTAAGAAACCGTTACCGCGTATTAAGACTTTTAGGTGAAGGTGGATTTAGCAGAACCTATGCTACAGAAGACGTAGACAGACTAAACGCGCCTTGCGTCATCAAACAATTTTTCCCACAATTTCAGGGAACAGGACAACGCACCAAAGCAGCAGAATTTTTCAAAGAAGAGGCTTTTCGGTTGTATGAACTGGGAGAAAATCACACCCAAATTCCCAGATTACTTGCTTACTTTGAACAAGGTGCTAGTTTATATCTCGTACAAGAATTTATTCAAGGAAAAACTCTCTTACAAGAAGTTCAGCAACAAATCTATGATGAATCACAAATTTGGGAACTTTTAGCTGATTTATTGCCAGTACTGCAATTTATTCATACCCATAATGTCATTCATCGAGATATCAAACCAGAAAATATTATTCGTCGTGCAAGTGATGAAAAACCAGTATTAATTGACTTTGGCGGTGCTAAACAGGTAACACAAACCAGTTTAGGAAGACAAGCTACAGTAATTTATACCCTTGGTTATGCCCCAACAGAACAAATGGCTGGATTTGCTTGTCACGGCAGTGATTTGTATGCTTTGGGTGTAACTTGCGTGCGTCTTTTAACTCGATGTTTGCCGTTCCAAGATGCTTCTGGACAGGTTAATGATCCTATTTATGATGCAATGAATGCTAAGTGGTTGTGGCGCGAACGTTTACAAGAAAAAGGTATTACGATTAGCGACGACTTAGGAAAAATATTAGATAAATTACTAAAATATCTGCCTAGCGAAAGATATCAAACAGCAGTAGAAGTTATCAACGATTTGAAATTTGCAACATCGAACATTGAACCAGTTGCTCTCAAAATTGTTTCGATGTCCCAACCCATATTACCGCCGCTACCACAAAAAGTAATCGTACCATTACCACCCTTAGAAACCTTTGAATTTGACGTAGTGACAGTAGACACAGGTGGTAGAGAAGTAAATCGCATGAGTTGCAATGCAAACTTCTTTGCCGAAGAATTAGGTAAATCTGTCACATTAGAAATGGTATCGATTCCTGGTGGTACTTATATGATGGGTTCACCAGAGTTTGAAGGAGATGCTGACGAACGCCCTCGACATCAAGTTACCGTTGAACCATTTTTTATGGGGAAATTTCCCGTAACTCAAGCACAGTGGAGAGTAGTAGCAGCTTTACCCAAAGTTAAACAAGCTTTAAATCCAAATCCATCGAAATTCAAAGGTCTAGATAGACCAGTAGAAAATGTATCTTGGTATGAGGCTGTAGAATTCTGCCTCAGACTATCAGAAAAAACCGGACGCGACTATCGTTTACCGAGTGAGGCTGAATGGGAATATGCTTGTCGGGCTGGAACTACAACATCCTTCCACTTTGGCGAAACCATTACCTCTGAGTTAGTCAGTTGCACTATCGAACCAAAAAGCAAATTCCGTAAAGAAACAACCAACGTCGGTAGTTTTGAAGTCGCCAACGCCTTTGGATTGTACGATATGCACGGGCTAGTTTGGGAATGGTGTGCTGATGCGTGGCACAACAATTACAACGACGCACCTTTAGATGGAACAGCTTGGGAAGTTGGCGGTGATATTAATCGCCGGGTACTACGCGGTGGTTCTTGGAGTTTCAACGCAGAACTGTGTCGCAGCGCTAGCCGTAGCTGGAATGAGTCAGACGGTGGACTAAGGGTTTGTGGCTTTAGAGTAGTATTTTCCGTAGAGGAGATTATTTAGCAATTTAATTCAAAGGTTGTAGAAATCATGAAAGACAGAATTGAGAAAGGTGACATAGTACTTATAAATAAAACTGGAAAATATCATCAACAAGTTGGTGAAGTAAGTGAAATTGATTACAATATTTTCTTCGTCAAAATAGTGATAGTAAAGTTAGGTAATCAAGAAGAAACTTTTGAAGAAAAAGATTTGCAATTACAAACGAAAAAGCCGAACCTGCAAGAAGTCATTGCATCAATAGACAAAATTTTAGAAAAAATTGATCAGATTACTCACTTGTCAACAACAGAGCAAGTAGAGTTACCCAATCGGTTGAAATATCTGAAATTAGATATTCCTAAACTAGATAAACAGTTGATTCAAAAAAACTTCGACAGTATAGATAAAATACTCGCAGCAACAAGAGAAGTAGACTCTTCAGCAAGTTTTTGGCAGGAAATAGATCCTAATTTAGAGAAAATAGGCTGGTGGATTAGAACAAGTTTGTGAATTAAGAATTTTTAAAAGTATTTGGCGAATGTAATTCGCTCCTACACAAGTAAAGTCCACCTCCGTGGACTAATGCAAAATCAAGTTTTTTCTAACCTGCATGGTGTGCAGACCGCAGCGCAAGCGTCATAGGCGCATATTTCAACATGCTTTGTAAACTTACTCGTGTTTTGACTTAAGTTGATACGCATAAGCATTGCTGTGTCCGTAGCAGCGTATCTATATCATTATTAAACCGAAACCGTATAAAACAGTGCTTCACTTCTTAACCTAAACTTATCAATAATTAGAGATAAAACTTATATTTGACCACATCATAGTTTTAGGTTTAAGGCTAAATAATTGGAAGTGGACATAATTAAACATAACTATATTTTTATCATCTTTGTTCCCTAATGCCTTACGCCTCATATTTTATGCTCTATCATAAGCAGTTATATTTATTTTTACCCACCTAAATAACCTTGTCTGTATAACTGTATGACTTAAATTTTGATATTAACTTGACGATTGCTTGTTGCTAACTTTAAAAAATAATTTTTTATATTATTAGGGTGTATCATTAGCGTTAATTCCTAAGTTATTAGATAAAGAAAAAGTATTTTATTAGATAAAATAAACTACAAATATCATCAGGACTATATATGCGTTTTTCTCAGTTGGCAGGGATTCTGGGTTGTACAACAGCAGCTTTTATATCAATTGCACCCATACAAGTAGAAGCTGCAACTTTTAAAGTGATATCTGGAGTCACCAGCATTGATCGTGACCACCAGGATATTCTTAAAAATATCGGGCTAACCTTGACAGGCACTAATCAGACAGTCGCACCAATTCCCAGCAATTATTTAGTTGGCTTCAGCATCGACTCAGCCACCAACTTTACATTCAGTGACGAGGGCGGTTTTACTCCGCTCTCAGGTACAATCGAGCATACTGGTACTGTTACCTTCAACGATCAAATTACTGTTGGTGAGTTTTCAATAGGTTTTGCTCCAGGACGTACCCTCCCAGATGCCAGCGGATTTGTTTTAAGAGACACATTTTCTTTAAATACAATTTTGTTTGATTTAAGTCTTCCGCAACCTGTAGCATTTGACGGTCAAACTTTAACCATTCCTGATGTTAGATTGTTGATTTCTCCAGAGTTTGCAAATATACTAGGCGACCCTGATTTAACAGGTTTGTTTGCTGGAACTGCACGAGTTGATGCTCAAGTTGCTGCCGTACCCGAACCTGACAGTGTACTGGCAGTTTTGGCAGTGGGTGCGGCTCTCTTGGCAACAAGATTTTATAAAATTAAATGCACTTGATATCTTGAAGCATGGCTAAATGCTTATCAACCGATGCAAGGGTATTTGCAGCAATCATCCCACTGGCGGCGACTGCTGGTAAACCAATGCCGGGAAATGTCGAGTCTCCACAGCACATCAATCCTGGTAGAGGTGTGCCAGGGCCAGGAAACATACTACTTCCAGCCTGAATTGCTGGGCCATAAGAACCTTGGTGACGACGGAGATAACGCTCGTGGGTTAGAGGTGTACCAACAAGTGTGACTTCACAACGAGAGCGAATATCTGGAATGATTCGTTGTAGCGCTTGCCACATTACTTCTGCACGCGATCGCTTTTGCTCGGCATATTCCTGGTTTTTTCTATCCATTCCCTGCCAGATAGAGTATGGCTCATTACCAGGAGTATACACATGAATCACGTGTTTACCCGGTGGTGCTAGAGATGGGTCGAGAATTGAAGGGATTGATATCACCACGACATTCTGAGGTGCTGTTATGCCCAATCCCCAGTCATTAACCACGATGTAATGACACCGCAAATCTGACTGTAATCCTTGAGCATCAATACCTAAATGCAGATGCATGAAGCTATCACACTCAGGTGTTGCCTGTCGTTTAGCGCGGTAGTTTTTGGGTATTGCCTTTTCTGGTAGTAGCTTCAGTGTGTCCCAAACCGATGCATTAGAAATTACTGCTCGACGCGCCCGAATTTCTTGGCGATCGCGCAGACGCACACCCACCGCACGATTCCCTTCTACAAGCACTTCCTCCACATGAGCGCCCAGCATCAGCTTCCCGCCGTGACGCTCCAATCCTTGTACAAGGCTGTCAACTAAAGCACCACTACCACCAATGGGATATTCAAGTACTGCATCTGGTCGATACCAGTCCGCAAACATAAATGCTACCTCTGCGCCACTAGTGCCATCTGCGGGTAGCCCAGAAAGCAGAAAACACAGCAAATTCAGCCAATTTCGGGTAAATGGGTCTTTAACAACGCCATCCATAATCCGGCTGAAAGGGCCAGTCAACTTGATGACATCTGTCAGATGTTTTGCCAGAGATGGGGCAAATGGGGCTACAGTTCTAGCTGCACCCAAATCAAAACGTAATGCGGCTGGTGGTATAGAAATTGCTGCACTAGCGAATGGTTCCATAACGCGCTGGAGTTCTTGCCATTCGGTAACAGCATTATCACCACGCAATTTCATCAGCACTTCAGAAAATTGCTCGGCACCAACCGATGTGTCAAAATCACCTTCTGGTAAACAACAACCCCAAGTATCGTAGGTTACGCATGGTAATTCAGAACCAATTGCATCCAATACTTGTTTTAGGGGATTGGTAGATGGGCTGTAAGACAGTCCAGAATAAAGGGACGGGCCTGAGTCAAATTTGAAACCGTTGCGCTCAAAGCTGTGGGCCGCACCACCAGGGATGGAGTGGCTTTCGCAGACTATTACATCAAAGCCATACCGTGCCAAAAGAGCAGCACAACTTAAACCGCCAATACCGCTACCAATGACAACTATATCTGTATTTTGCATATCCCCTATGTTTGCAACGCCTGGTTTGCTAACTGATCTTTGGCAGTATAGCCATTTGGAGACTTGTGGGTGAGATAGATAAAAATAGTCTATATCATAGCTTTTGAACTATAATCGAATATTTTATCATAACGAAATATTATGAGAACAGTATATTTCACCTTTTAAAGAAGCTTGTTTTATAGCATGTTCTAATAATTCTTGAAATGTATAATTACCATATATTACGTTAGCAATATGCGTGCCATCTAAAAGAATAACAGTAATATTTTTACCTCTTGTTAAAGAAGATAAAACCTCATTAGAATAACCATTCATTGCAATAAATAATCCTAATGATTGCATTTTCCCTTCAGCTTTCATGTATAAAGTTGAAATATCGCTTTGGTTTGCTTTAGCTTCAATCCATTTTAATTCTACTAGATAATAACGCCCATCATATTTAATAGCTCCATCTATTTGTTCCCCTACTATTTTGAAAGATTCTTCAACAGGAATTCCACTTATTCTCATTAAATCTGGAAATATTTTTTCTAATTCATATCCTCTCTTTTGTCCAATTAATTTACACGATTCACCAAAATGATCCCTTATGGTTAAAAGCTGACAGTAGTAATCCTCTTTCTTTGCTTCTTGTGCTTTATTTTTAATTTCTTCCTTGTATTCTTTCTCTTTCTTTTGTTGTTCTATTAACTCTCGTAATCTAATAGCACTATCTTGACTTATCTCTATTTTATGCTTAGGATCTTGAGAATTAAAGACTTGCCTATCGGTTAGAATTCTAACAAAATTTCTAGATATTTCAAGTCTTCTATTATAATCTTGATTACGTAATTCTACATAAAGCAAATCCATTAATTGTTTTTTTGTTAAATATCTACCTTCAGTATTAGTTCTTGAAAATAAATTTTCACATACTTCACAAGAAATACCTGACTTTAGCCAAGCTGTTTTGAGATCATCCTTATACCAATAAAGATTGGCAATACCTGATTTTATTAAAAGTTCAATTTCTTCGCTAAATACATCCAACATTTGCAAAACTCCTAATTTTTTGTTTCTTGTTTTTCGCTTCTTAAAATGAGCTTGTTGAAAACAAGCAAAATTCTCTATACAGCAAATAAAGATTATTAAATACAAATGTACTACCAAGCGTTTATATACACAAGGATCGGTTAACCGTACAAAGTCTTAAGTAATTATACAATCACAGTTTTGTAGTACTTACTCTGCGATTACATTTTGTAATATCAGACTGAATAACTTTAATATCAACAAAAACAAGCATTATGAGTATTATAGTATTCAGTAAAAACTTTTAAAATTAGTATCATTTCACACTAAAGAGATTTAGGGTTTTTATACACAACTAAGTTAATTAATTCCATGTTTACACCACTTGAAAACTAAAGCTAAGACTTGCCCAATTATTCACATCCAAGATATATGAGTCGGCTGCTGTGCCATTCATCTCCGTTTTGAGGAGACTGGCGTTATGTAGGTCTTGTAGCAACGCTTGTGCAACATCCAAGGAATTCAACAATGGGTTAATTGGTTGTTGTTCTGTGGAATACTTAGCAGTGTTCAAAGCGGCGATAGTTCCGCTAAAAGGGGCTGTACTAAAAATCAGCTGTTGTTCGCAAAAGAAAGCTGGCGCACCATTAGTTTGGGGTAGGGTGAGGGTTTCACCTGGGGCGATGACGACTTCTTTGAGAAGAGGCTTGGTATCTTCAGTGTTTGGTTCTTGGGGAATTTCCCAAGAGTAAAAGGCAACTGCTGTATGATTATTCTTTAATCCTAGCAAGATTAAATATACTGGGCGATCGCTCTGGTTTTCCACTCGATATTGCATTCGACTACCAATAGGGACAATTGGAGTGGGGAGTGATTTTTTAATCGGAGTTTCAGTTTTGAAAGCTCGTACTGTTTCGCGCTGCATGACGACGCGAGGCGATATTTTACTAATTATTTCTAAAGTTACCTTGAGAGCCAAGCGGGAAGAACCTTGATTTTCTGTGAGTCGCCATAACTTGGCTGCTAGCAAGGTTGATAATTTTGGCGCTAACTTTTGCGCTGTTAATTTTACTGCTTCTCCTACTTCCCCCGTGGTATTAGGAATTAGCTCGCCACCAAGAGTAAATAGACCATAACGACTAGGAATTTCCTGTAGCTTACCAAATATATAATCAGCCGATTTTTCTCCTGCTACTACGGTGGACACATGGGAAGATGCGGCAAAGGCGCTTGTGGCGTCTACCCGCTCAATTCTTTCCAATCCAGTATCCAAAGCTATTGTTAAATTAATGTTTCGGGGTAAAACCCGGATTGCTTCTTGGACGAGTTGCCCGACTTGTAGGGGATTTGCGCCTTCAATTTTGGAAATTTGCGCTTTTGCTGTTAACCCAGTCCGCGATCGCAATATTAATTGCTCTGTTGTTGTTGCTAAGGTAAATCGAGAATTCACTCCGTAGTATGGCAGCACTTGTGGCGGTAATCCTGCTAACCACAGATGGACTGTTTTGCCGTCTTCTTCAATGGCTGTCACTGCGCCTTCTGCACCAATAATACTCTCTGGCAAACCTAACCCCCCAGCCCCCTTCCCTTGTAGGGAAGGAGGAGAATTCAAAGCCTTTCTCTTCTTAGGAGAGAGGTTTGGAGAGAGGTTTTCCAGATTCCCTGGTTGTTGTCTGCTACCCAATTTGAATAGAGAATTTTCCACATGGGAAAGGGCGACTTGAATTGTGCTGGCTGGGGTGAATTCCCACAAATACTGCGTCAAAGCGTAGGTAAATAACCCAGCACTAAAACCAGAAAAGAGTCCTTCTCTTGCTGACTGCTTTGGTTCTGAGGTAGCTGCTAAAACAATCGGAGTGCTGGATAACTTCTGAGTTTTGAGTTGTTTGAGAAAGTCAAGTTCCTCTGCTGCTAACTGTGCTACTGACTCCTGAAGGGCGCGACTTTTTAATCCTAAGACTGTGCTAGGAGCATAATAGCTAGTATCTAATACTGCTGTTACTCGGTCTGTGGGGAGCGATCGTAATAATAGCAGTAGAGTTTCTTCTAATATATATTTGACTATTTTCTCGTTTTGTGTATTTGTACTTCCATTAGCTGGCACCAGAGAATTTTGCATTGCCTCTGGCGATGTTTCCAATTTGACACGACTGCCATAACCGCTAAAGTGGAAGACGACTACATCACCTGGTTTAGCTTGCTTGCCCAGGTGATCTAAAAAAGCCGCTTCAATAAATTCCCTACTAGCTTCTTCCTCAGTTAAGGTGAGAATATCTGACCCTTGGAAACCAAAGCGATGAATCAAAAGTTCTCTTTGGAGTTCCACATCCGTCAGACAACCACTGAGGGCTGGAATTTTAGGGTATTGGTTAATACCTATTAACAATGCCAACTTACGCGAACTTGGTTGTGCCAAAGCCTGATAATAGCGATTTCCCAAAGACAACCACTCAGCTTCAGTTATCCCCAATACCGCGAGTATTGAGCCAATTCTCTGTAAAAACGTGCGCCGTTTCATAATTAGCTATCAGCCCTCAGCTATCAGTTAGCAGCTTACAGGGCTGAACTCTGTAGTGTAAAGTTACAAAAGTGTGGGGAGTGGAGGGGCGGGGGAGCAGGGGAGAATATATCACCAATGCCCAATGCCCAATTCCCTAAACCGGCACTTCTATCCGCATTGCCCGCGCCAACTCTGCTGCTACTTCAGGACGGGAAAATTCTGGTGGAGGTAACTCACCGCGCCGCAGCATTTCTCGGACTTTTGTCCCCGATAGATGAATGCGTTCTTCTGGCCTGCTGGGACTAGTTTTAGATGTTGCCATCTGCTTAGTGCGCGTGCAGTAGAAAGCGTGTTCAAATTTCATTGGCACAATGCCTAATTCAGTTGGCGCAAACTCTTCAAATATATACTGAGCATCGTAAGTGCCATAATAGTCACCGACACCAGCATGATCCCGTCCAACAATAAAGTGAGTACAGCCGTAGTTTTTGCGGACTAAAGCATGGAATATGGCCTCACGAGGCCCAGCATAGCGCATTGCGGCTGGATTTATTGCTAAAGCTACCCGATCTAAAGGGTAGTAATGTTCCAGCAAAATTTCATAGCAACGCATCCGCACGTCAGCAGCAATATCATCTTCTTTTGTCGCCCCGACTAATGGGTGCAAAAATAGACCGTCAACAGTTTCTAAAGCGCACTTTTGAATATATTCATGGGCGCGGTGGATGGGGTTGCGAGTTTGAAAGCCGACGATGGTTTTCCAACCCTTGTCTTTAAACATTTGCCGTGAGGCAGCTGGATCAATTTGGTAAGTGGGAAACTGGGGATGAGGTTCACGCTGCAACAGCCAAATATCACCCGCCAGATTTACAGTACCTTGGTTATAGAGTACCTGCACGCCTGGATGATTGACATCATCAGTGCGGTAGACATTTCTTGCTTCGCGGGTTTTGTCGTAGTGATATTTTTGGGTGAGTTGCAAAACTCCGATAAATTCGCCTCTGGAGTTATCCAGACGGATTAAGCCGCCTTCTGGCAAGGGGGAAGCTACTTCTTCGTTTACCGATAGTGTAATCGGGATTGACCACACAAGACCGTTAGCTAATCGCATTTCTGTAACAGTGCGATCGTAGTCTTCCTGGTTCATAAAACCCGTGAGTGGACTAAAAGCACCGATCGCAATCATTTCTAGATCAGAAACGGCGCGATCGTCAAGTTCTACTCGTGGCAAAAAGTCAGCTTTTGACAGGAACTCTGCTCTTTGTTCTGATGTGGCGATACGGTTAACCAACTGTCCACCGTGGGGGGCTATGGCATCTGGATTGTGACTCAACGTAATCCCCTCTTTGTATTAACTGTTATTGTTTCAGATTATGTACTAACTAACTTATCAAATGCTGGTACTGAGAAAAAAAGAGTTTAAAGAATGGAGGAAAATTGTTGCAACTAGCCTCTAAGCGATCTGATTAGGTTAGGCTAAAGCTAATCCAGCCTCAATTTTCAGAATAGTTCCTTTATAAGGAAAGTGCTTATGACTGCTGTATCCCCCGTTGTTAAACCTGTTAGCCAAATGCGGATAACGCCTGGTAGTACAGTAAATATCCAGGATATAAGCTGGGAAGAATTTGAGTCTATTTTGCAAGAACTGGGTGAAAAGCGATCGCTACGAGTTGCTTACAGCAAGTCTACGTTAGAAATTATGGTTCCTCTACCCGAACACGAAAAATCAAAGGACTTAATTTCGGATATTGTAAAAATCTTGCTGAAGATCGTCGGAAAAAGTTATGAACCCTTCGGTTCAACTACCTTCAAGCGGGAAAATATAGCGGGGGTAGAACCAGATGCTTGCTTCTACATCCAAAATTACCAAAGAATGATTGGTCGTCGCAAACTAGAACCAAACGATCCGCCTCCTGATTTGGCAATTGAAACAGATGTAACATCAAAAACAACTCTTGATGCTTACGAAGCGATCGCAGTTCCAGAACTATGGATTTACGATAGTAAAAAGCTGAGGATTTATTTACTCAGGGATGGACATTACATCGAATCTGATAACAGTCCTAACTTTCCAAATATCCCTCTCACTCAAATTATTGCCGCTACAGTTGAACGAGCTTGGCAAGTAGGAACTTTACAAGCTTTGAAAGAATTTGAAGGAACATTAGAGAGAAGTAGTTTTTGATAGAGAGTACGTAAGCGTAGTCCGCCGCAGGTATCGCTTTTGCTAATTGATCCTTGTATGGCAATAAATGGCATAAATTGGCATAAAGTAATATTATGAAGGAAAAATTAGGGAAGTTGTGCCAGTGAAAAGTATAAATATATCTCTCCCTGATGCAATGCGGACTTATATAGAAGAGAAAGTGGCAACTGGTGGTTACAGCAGTGTCAGTGAATATTTTCGTGAGTTAGTGCGCCAAGACCAAAAGCGTCAAGCGGCTGAACGTTTAGAAACGATGCTTTTAGAAGGTTTAAATTCTGGGAATGCAACTGAGATGACTCCTGATGATTGGGAAGATATACGCCAAGCTGTGCGGGAAAGAATCACCAAGCATAAAGGGTCAAACCAAGGTTAATGAGCGACGTAAGCAAACGACCGCAAGTCATCCGCGATTTGATAGAATTAGCAACTTATATTGCAGAAGATAACTAGGAAGCTTCAGATAGGTTTCTTGCAGCAGCAGAAATAACTTTCAAACAACTGGGTAAAATGCCAGGAATGGGAAAATCTTGTCAATTCTCTCATCCTAATTTAGCTGGTGTTCGACAGCAAGCAATAAAAGGATTTAAAAAGTATCTTGTTTTTTATCTTCCTTCGGATTCCAGTGTAGAGATTCTTAGAGGATGTTTGAAAAGTTTCTCTCTGTAACTTTAGGCACTTTTGATCCCC